>CAISOQ010000062.1 GCA_903887095.1 uncultured Flavobacteriia bacterium | reverse complement strand
TCATCAATACCATTTCATCCACGAGATGTTTGGCACCAGAATATTTATCCATGACCCAAAGTACATAGCGAATATCAACAACTACATTTCGACAACGATTAGGATCAAACATATAATCTGACATTGTACTTTCCCACGTACGATCAAAATTCAATCCCATAAGATATCCATTTGCGTCCAGCACAGGAGAACCCGAATTCCCACCAGTCGTGTGGTTAGATCCCGTAAAACAAACCCATAGCTCATCATTTTGAGCATAGTCACCATAATCTTTGTTCTTGTGCATCTCTAACATCCTAGGCAACAATTCAAAGTCAGGATTTCCGGTATTGTATTTCGCAATAATACCATCCAATGTCGTGTGTTCCGTATACATCATGCCATCAGTTGGTGCTGAACCTTCCAATTTCCCGTACGTTATACGCAAAGTGCTATTTGCATCTGCCCAGTGCTTCTGATTTGGAAACATCTCATATTTCCCTGCGACATAGACTTTAAGCATTGCTGTCAATTCATCGTCAAAAGAAGAATAATTTGGCACCACCTGACTTTTGAAATAAGAGAACTTTTCTGCAAAAAATTTATATCCTGGATCACTTTTCAATTTCTTCAAAGAAGATCCTTTGAATTTTTCTAAAAACGCCACATATCTATCCTTATTTGTCAATATAGATTTAGAATAGATCAGTTTACTCAAAACACTTAAATCAATTTTTTCATTCGCTAATACGCCATTATTGTTTGCTGTTTGTTTGAGATACTCATCTGTCAACAGTTCAAATATTTTTTGATCTACTTCAGAATCATAATTCTTAAAAAAACCATCAGCATTTTTAATCATCTTTTCGATTGTCGCACGCAACTCCCCTTTTTCCTCCAAATTCTTGTAGTTCTTTTCTAGATCATCCAATGCCCTTGCCAGCTTATAAAGTTCAGGGCCTACAAATAAATATTCAATATTCATGGCATATAAAAACTCCCATTTACTGCCCTGTTCAACATGCTTGTTCATTTGATCGATGACATTACCATACGTTTTGTTCCACGCATCTTTTGACAAAGCCATTTTTTGATAATCTTCTTCTCTCCCTAACTTAATTGCAACCGCATCTAATCTTTTTAAACCATCTACTTGACCAATCCATTTCTTATATGAATTAGCTATACTCGCCTGTTTCGCAGCATATTTAATCCTTACCTCATCCGATGACCGCATAGCCGCATCAATAACGCTCAAAGATTTTTCGCGCATTTTAATTCGTGCTGGTCGTTCTTTCTCGACAATAAATTTCAAATAGCCTGAAGCCACATGCTGTTCTGTTTCTCCTGGAAAGCCATACACCATTGTGAAATCACCTATTTTACGGTTTTGAAATGATAT
The DNA here is from genome assembly GCA_903887095.1 of uncultured Flavobacteriia bacterium. GTDB lineage: Bacteria > Bacteroidota > Bacteroidia > Flavobacteriales_D > Crocinitomicaceae > M0103. Next base: position 3,518 of record CAISOQ010000062.1, on the reverse strand, counting down.
CGGTAAAAAATGAATTGGTGTGTAGGGTATATTTTTATCCGAATATGCAGCTGGTTTATTATCTGGTCCGGCATAAATTCTAAACACAGAAAAATCTCCCGTGTGTCTTGGCCAAACCCAGTTATCAGTATCACCGCCAAATTTACCGATGGAATTAGGGGGAGTCCCAACCAACCTTACATCTTTAAAAACCTCTTTAACAATGATGTAAAAATCATTTCCGTAATTGAAAGGCTTTACCTCCGCCTCATAATGTGTTCCAGTTGTAGCATCTTTTATTAGCTGCTCAATATTCTTTTTAATTATTGCATCAGCGGTTGAAGAATTCTCACCAACACCAAATAAAACAGACTTTGTTACATCATCTATTCGCACGATTCTTGCTGCTGTTAGACCTGGATTTGACAATTCTTCATTCAAGTTTTTTGCCCAAAATCCGTTTTTTAAGTAATCCTTTTCTAAAGATGAATGGGATTGAATTTGAGAATAACCACAATGGTGATTTGTTAGTAAAAGTCCTTTTCCGGAGACCAATTCTGCCGTGCACCCGCCTCCGAAATGCATGATAGCATCCTTCAAACTGGAATTATTGACATCGTAAATGTCTTTCGCACTCAACTTCATCCCTTTCGCTTTCATATCAGATTCGAAAGCCGATATAACAGATGGGATAAGCATTCCTTCCTCCGCAAAAAGGAAGAGGAAATGAAACATTGATAAGACAATTGAAAGAGTTATTTTTTTCATATGTATTTAATTGTTACTTAATTGTCATCTAGACTGCTCTAGCAGCCACAAAGTGAATCGCCAATTGCACTCATTCTTGTTTGAGACGATTCTCGTTATGGCTTATTTCAAAATATCAAATGATGAAGGTCAAAAATACATAATTAATGGGAAAAGGGATGATTGTGATTTTCCAATAAATCGAATTAAAAGATGGCCTTTGTATCGATTAAAAGTCCAACTTTGCAGCATGGAGCTTTTAAATTTTATTTTCCGTTTAGGTGTTCTTTTTGCTATTTATGGCTTTTTATGGGGAATATTTGAAATTGGGTTGACACTTTTACGATCAGGACGGCCAAAAACCGTTTTCGAGGAGTATTTTATAAAATCTGTAAAATACCTTTTTTTAGTGGACGTTACATTTCTGTTTTGCACGAGTACTGAAAGTAATTTTGTTTCTGAATACCATTTGCTGTTGGCCTCACTCGTCTTACTCACCTACTTTGTTGGAAAATTGCAAAGACAACAAAATCAGTTAGCCATGTTTCAAATGATGAGTGCTATGAATAGTAAGAATAATCGCTTCATTCTCAAAGCTGAAATCATTGTAATCATAGCGTCAATTCTGTTATTTGGAACATTGACAATTTATCCCGCTTATGCGAGCAATCCAATATCACTTTGGTTTCGAACAAGTATAACTGATATTGAAAATACCGTAATTATTGGATTTGTATTCAAAATCATAGGCTTCTTCTTTCTTATAAGTATGATCACTAAAATGCTGAATGCATTCATGTATTTAATCTCCGGTAGACCTTTTATTCAAGCGAGTTCTTCTTTTCAAACCTTTAAAAAGAAAAAGGAATCAGATTTTGATGACTATGAAGAAGTTGAGTAGCTAGTTTTCTAGCTCAGCGATAATTTTTTCGAGTTGTTTTATGACCGGATGTTTTTCATCGTTCACCAAGACAAAATCAGCTAGCGATATTTTCTTCTCATCTGACCATTGCTTATTCATTCGATTTAATACATCTTCCCTGCTAGCTTCATCTCGTTGAATAGCACGACTAATTCTGGTTTCTTCTGGTGCAACAACTAAAATAGTCGCATCCATACGTTTGTAGCTGTCGGTTTCAAATAAGATGGCCGCTTCATTAAAAACGATGTCTGATTCTTGCTCTGAGCACCATCCATCGAATTTTTTGCGCACAGCAGGATGAATTAATGCGTTCAATTCTGTTAGAAGATTTTGATCAGCAAAAACCTTATCAGCGACAAATTTGCGATTCAATTTGTTTTCTGAATAAGCATCTGCACCGAGAAGCTTACTAAGTTGACTTTTTAAAAAAGGATCGGTGTTGACCAATTCTTTGGCAACCGTGTCTGAATAAAAAACAGGATAACCAATTGATGACAGAATACGGGCAACCACACTTTTTCCAGATGCGATTCCTCCTGTTATTCCAATTTTTTTCTTCAAGAAATCAGATTTCTTTTATTTCAATCATTTTGAATGGAAGTTTGATTATCGCTTGATAATCTTCTCCTGCTTCGGCCATATCTTCATCATCTTCCTCGAAATACCAATGAACGTTTACATTTGATGAACCACCGTTTAATCTTTCCAATTTTTTAAACAAATCTAACAGGCATTTCGAAGACGACGTGTTAAAATATTCAAGCATCACTTCAATAGTTGTTTCCTGATTTGGTGAGGATGAATAGTTGTCAACCCAATCATACAGTGGCTTATAAAATTCAATTGAATTTTCAGGAATAGACCTTCCCTTCAAACGCAACATGCCATTTTCTCTATTGAAAATTACTTCCGGAGTTTTTGCTGATGCCGTTAATTCCAAATTTTCCATTTTTACGCTAATCAATTTTTACATTCAAACAAAAGAAACTTGTTTGATCATTTATTTCTAAAAATTCAAAATCAAGTTTATTTCCTGATTTTCGTGCAATATCTATCATTCCTAATCCAGCAGTTCCTTTTGATGAAACAGTTGAGATATTTAATCTTTCTTGGTAAAAGCACTTTAACTGTTCGGAATTCATCGAATTGATTGTATTCAGACGCTCTTTCAACTTGCTTACCTTTCTATTCTCAATATAATTCCCTGTTCGAATAATGAACTGATTTGCATCCCTAACTACCAAAACGATTGCGGATTGTTTTTCTAAATCAGCCCTAGATGCCGTCAAGTCACCCATATTCGGATCGACATGATGATAAAGATTCTGAAGGCATTCCACCAAAACATTGAATACTTTTTTTTGTTTGACTGGAGATTCATGCAGCGTATGCATTTTATTCTCCATAATATTCAACACTGTCGTCAGAAGTTCAGATGTAACAATACCTTTAAATGAAAGCAGAACATTTTCTTCTTCCATTGTTCGATAAATGTTATAAATATTCGATAGTGGCATGCGATATTGTTAAACAAATATAATGAATTGAATGATTACTTTTGCTACATGCAAGAGAAAGAGTGGTTTGCGGAATGGTTTGATACACCCTATTATCATGTCTTATACAAAGACCGAAATGATGATGAAGCAGCAATGTTTATAGAAAATCTGATTTCGTTTCTTGAATTACCAATTAATTCCAGCATTTTGGATTTGGCATGTGGAAAGGGAAGGCATTCTGTTACTTTGAATAAATTTGGCTACAACGTCACAGGAGTAGATTTGTCAGAGCAAAGTATAAAAGAAGCAAAACGCTTCAGTAAAGAAGGCCTTAACTTTGCCGTACAGGATATGCGTGAGCCTATCCCAGG
>CAISOQ010000061.1 GCA_903887095.1 uncultured Flavobacteriia bacterium | reverse complement strand
CATTCCCCAAAGACATGTTTCCCCGTTCACAGAGTTATTCGTAAAGTTAACCGTCAATGGTGCACAACCAGAGGTTACATCTGTCGAAAATTCTATTGAGGGTCCTGATTCAATCGTAACTGAAACGTTATCTGTTTCCGTGCAACCATCATTGGATGTTCCTGTGACTGTGTAAATTGTTGTTTCCTCAATTTGGTAGAATCCCACCCCATTCTCAATTCCATTACTCCACGTGTATGTATCAGCGCCTGATGCAGTCAAAACAACTGGTTCACCCGAACACAAGTTCTGATCTGGACCGCCATTAACGTTTGGTAAAGGACTAATTAGAACTATTACTTGATCTGTATCAATACATCCGTAAGAGTTTACCCCTGTCACTGTATGTATTTCTGTTCCAACGGCAGGTATAAACATCTCACCATTCGAAATTTCTCCTGACCAGGTGTATGTGTCAGCTCCACTTCCACTTAATGTAATTGCCGTCCCCTGACATTCTTGAATATCTGCCCCTGCATCTACAGTAGGAATTGGATTAACTGTTACAACTAACGTATCTCTTCCAGGACAGGATTCTAGTATTCCGTTATATATTGTCTCGACGATGTACGAATAAGAAATTGGCGCATTTGAATTATTTGTTAAAGAAATTGTAGGGTTAGATATATCAACAGAACTCAAATTGGGCCCGCCTGACCAATAGTAGGAATAGGCAGTATTATTATTCTCGCCTAACTGAGCAAAGTCTCCACTGCATATTGTTAAATCAGGACCTGCATTGGCTGTAGCAATATCTGCAAAAATTTTTACATTTCTAATTGAATGCCTATCTTTTACACTGCCAGTGCTGGCAGTAAAGCCCATGTACCCTAATAAACTCACGTTACAGATCCCAGAAAGACAGGGAGTTCCGTTGATGCTAATGTTAATGAGACCATTCAAATATGTAATCGAACAAGTTTGATAAGCAGAAGAACGAAGTGAACTAAAACCCGTCACTCTGCTGACCATTCCTGCTCCACATTCACTATAACCTATTCCATCAATGCTTTGATAAAGTTGAATTTCAGGATTCTGACCGCATCCATTGTCGTAAGAGTCCAAAACAACAAATATTCCATTTGCTGCTGCAGGAATTCCAACCCCAGCTCCCGCTCCAAATCCGTTTGGAGGGTTATCTAAAAAACAAAAAGCTATTCCATCGGCACCATTGCCCTGCCAAATTCTAAAATCAAATTCCACTTTCCATTTCGTGCAAGCAGATAAATCAAATGGTTGATTGAAAAATATACCTCCACTTTGACTGGTTTGATTTGGTGTTAAAATAATCTCATTATCAAATCCATCAGGGTCCCCACCAGTATCACCCGGTTGAGCGGATCCAGTTATAGTCCAACCTGTAGTATTGACATTTGGACTACCCGAGAGTTCTGCAAATACAGTTGTTTGGGCATTTACGTGGGTTCTAAGAGATAAGTTAAACAGAACCATGAAAAAAATAAACCTGCAGCGATAAGTTGGGACATTAATCATCAAAGCTATTTTTAGGTTTTTAAGACAAAGAATTCGATCATATACATTCATCATTTAGGCTTGATTTAATCAGCCCTACCAAGGCTACACTTATGTTGTTGTACAATTATTTCTGAGACTCAAATGGTGTTATTTATATCCATAATCTCAATTCTATGAAAAATCATTATTACAATAAAAAATTCCATCTTTTCATAATTCTGTAAGTTGAAACTTAGATGCTAACAAGTACATATCCAAAGGAGTTTTACTTGAAGTTTTTTGAATAATTCTTTTTCTATGGGATGATACCGTTTCTTTGGAAACAAACAATTGTTCTGCAATATCACTGGTTCGCTTTCCTCCAATAATCAATCTAAACACCTTCATTTCTTGATTACTAAGACTGAATTTTCGCTGAAATTTCACATGTTGGTTTTGACCGTCTGAATTGGATGGATCATAGAGAAAAGCTGTGCACAAACAATTTTTGAATTTTGCCGACAATAGAACCTTATAATTCTGACAATTTGAACACTCATTCCAGTATTCAGAATCGCATGTCAACTCTGAATAGGTTACCGGTTCATAGCCTAATTCACTATTTATTTTCATGACTCCGAGATTAGTAGTCAACCCAAAAAATTTTGCGTTTGGATATTTTTCTTTCGACAGTTCAAAAATCATTTTTTTCATTGACCGCGCTAGGCCAATTCCTCTAAACTTCATTTTTACAATCAATCCAGAATTTGCAATAAATTGACTTTGGTCCCAAGATTCGATATAACAAAAACCTGCCAATTCATTTTCGAAAAATGCGATTACAGCTTTACCCGCTTTTATTTTATCGCACAAATAGTGCACTGTTCGAATACATAAACCAGAATTTGGTTTTAAGGATTCAAGTTTTATTAGATGAGCTATTTCGTAGGCGTAATTTGTGTCTTGTAAATTTGACACACGTATTGTCATTCTATCTAGTAAATAGAAACTGGATTGGTTATTGGTTAGTGCGGTCATAATAAAAAATGTATGCAAATAAAAAGTTCACACAATCTGCTAAAATCAATAAGATTATACCCAGAAGCGCAACTACTTTTTAAGCAACAGTTACATAAAATCAAAAATAGATTTAAACCACTTCTTTTCGATATTGCAATTAGTAATTGGCCTTATTGGAATAGTAGAATGTTGATCATTTTTAGTTAGAAAAACGAACTGATTTTAAAAATTAAGTTAAATCGGCGGTGCGAAATTGTTTCAGCCAAAACAAGTATTAACTATGAATAGGTATTGATTGATAACCCAATGAT
>CAISOQ010000060.1 GCA_903887095.1 uncultured Flavobacteriia bacterium | reverse complement strand
GTATCATAAACCACGACTTGAGATGGACAGTTACATGTTGAAGTACCATGCAATACAACCATTGCCTCTTCTACTACTTCATTATTTTCATTTCTAACTTCAATCTTTGCCAATGTATCCTCCTTCTTAACACATCCCCCTAATACGAGCATGCACATTGCAGTTAAAGCAATAAAATAAACAGATTTAATCATTTCTTAACGTGTTAATTAATTTGGTAAAAATATAGTCTCTACTGATGTAGTATGAACTCTACAACGGGTATATCCTGTTGCCGTTTTGTTGTTATGCTTTATGATTATATCGAAATATCCCGTAGTGTTATCTGGGCCAGAAGTATTAAAATACTGATCCATATCAACGGTTGTAAACCCTGAACTATTCGTAAATGTGGTATCCACAAAAGCTCCAGTGGGCGGATTACTTTGTTGATCTCCAATTACAACGACCTTGGCACCACTGATTAATTGATTAGATGACGACCTAACGAATACCTTCAAAATAGCTGGATCTTTTGACTTACATCCGTTTGCTGTGATTAAAAAAACCGCCGCAAATCCTAGAATAATTAGTTTTTTCATATACTTTTCAATCAATCAAATGTAACACATAAATTAGTGAAACACAAAATTTTGCGCAATTTCAAACAGAATTGCCGTTGAATTCTCGTAATCTCAAGGCAATTGGAAATAAAAACATAATTTTGCTAACTAAATTCTTAAACCAACTTCTGCCTTAAAAAGTTACATCATGCGAGAAAGAATCGATTACGTGGAACGCGAAATTTCAGAAATTGTTATTTCTGATATGCAAGGCGCCGAAACCTTTCGGATTAAGTATTTGGGGTCTAAAGGAGTTTTAAAGTCACTATATCAAGAGTTTAAAGCTGTTCCTAATGAGGAGAAAAAGGAAATAGGCCAGCGATTAAATGATCTTAAACAGCGCTTAGAAAACGTATTAGCGTCAGTACAGTCGAACGAACCAGAGAAACACTCGAAATATCTTGTAGATTTTACCCGCCCTGGTCGAAGTACTCCCCTGGGAAGTATACATCCCCTAACAATCGTTCGTAATGAAATCGTTTCCATATTTTCTACCATCGGATTTTCGGTGTCAGAAGGACCAGAAATCGAAGACGATTGGCATAATTTTTCTGCGCTCAATTTCCCTCCTGATCATCCAGCGCGCGACATGCAAGACACATTTTTTGTTGATTCGTCTATTGATGGGCTCTCTTTAAGAACGCATACGAGTTCGGTACAAGTTCGGGTAATGGAAACTCAAAAGCCACCAATAAGAACGATTTCACCAGGAAGAGTTTATCGAAATGAAGCGATTTCAGCAAGAGCTCATTGCTTTTTTCATCAAATTGAGGGATTATACATCGACAAAAATGTTTCTTTCGCAGATTTAAAACAAACCTTGGATTATTTTGCTAAGTCTCTATTTGGAGAATCAGCGAAAATCCGCCTTCGCCCATCGTATTTTCCTTTTACAGAGCCAAGTGCGGAAGTAGATGTTTCTTGTTCCCTATGCCAAGGTGATGGATGTAATGTGTGTAAACATACGGGTTGGCTTGAAATCTTAGGATGTGGCATGGTAGACCCTAATGTATTGGATGCATGTGGAATAGACTCAAAAGAATATAATGGATTCGCATTTGGTATGGGTGTTGAACGGATTGCCCAACTAAAATATCGTGTTAACGATTTGCGCTTATATTCTGAAAATGACCTGCGATTTCTGACACAATTTCATTTTTAAGTAATGGATTTTAAAGATCTAAACTCCGCTATCCAACTTGATCAGATTGAGCAGTTAAGCCATAAATCTACTCAGCTTATATTTAAACATTCTACCCGATGTATCATTTCATCTATGGCACTCAAGCGACTGAGGTCCTGCGAAAGCATCGATGCCGATTGCTGGATCTTAGATTTACTCACATACCGTTCAATTTCTAATGAAATCGCCCTAAGGTATCACACCGAACATCAATCCCCACAATTATTCGTTATCAGGAATGGCCGGGTGGTTGGAAGCACTTCACATGAGGGCATTGACTGTGATTTTATTCTTACATGCAATGAAAAATAAAAAAACCTTACTGATCCTTTTCTTCCTTGCGCTGCTTGCAGGCGTATTTCTTTACAAAAGTTTATCTCCTTCTTCAACGGATGAAGAAGTGGGCCCCTTGGCATATTTTGAAAAAGAAGGGAACTTATCTTGTGTCCTTGGGGCAGACTTTAACAGTTCATTTCTCACAGAAGAAGACCAAGTTTCTGTAGCACTATATCTTGATGACAGCCTGATCATTACCTATAAAAATATACAAAAGAAAACGTCCATTTCTATTCCAAAAGGGCTCTTAACTCTTGGCGCGCATCAATTGAAAATTACCGCCAAACACACGACCCGTGGTATTAGCGAAGACGAACGTGTACTCTACGTGCTGTCTGATATTACCCCCGCCTCTTGGTCCCTTATTTTGAAAAACCAGTATGTCCACAATGACTCCTCATTTACACAAGGACTGGCTTTTTCTGAAGGCAAACTCTTTGAAGGTACCGGAGATCCTAACGGTATTGGAGCCACTATGATTGGTGAGGTTGATTTAAATTCTGGTAAAATTCTTAGAAAAAAGAGTGCTGCTGCCCCCATCTTTGGCGAGGGAATTACGCTTGTTGGAAATGAACTCTTTCAAATCACTTGGCAAAACAACACCTGCTTCGTGTATGACAAAAAAACATTTGCGCCGCTTCGACAATATACATATGCTGGTGAAGGCTGGGGGCTAACCTATGATGGAACCTATTTAATCATGTCCGACGGAAGCGAAACCCTTACATTTCGCGACCCAAAAACGTTTAAAGAGATAAAAACTATTCAAATATATAGCCATGAGGGCGCCATCACAAAATTGAATGAACTTGAATACATTGATGGGTTAATTTACGCGAACATTTGGACGAGTAACTTAATTGCAGTAATTGACCCGTCAACTGGAAAAGTAATAGCAACCATTGACGCTACTGAAGCCGTTCAAAAAGGCAAAGGGAATGGAGAAGTCCTAAATGGTAT
>CAISOQ010000059.1 GCA_903887095.1 uncultured Flavobacteriia bacterium | reverse complement strand
CTATTTGATAAAGCGATAACACCCGTAGTCACAGCATTCGTATTGTAATAATCAATTTCCCAATAAACCTCTTGTCCTTTGGGAAGAGCTAATTCATCAGTAGTGTATGCTACCCAGTTTGTATCAATATTATTTAATGTAACGATACCGTATCGATTCCATTTCATTATTTGAGGATCATTCCCAACAATCATCGTGTCTGCAGAAGTAGCATCTGTATTAATTTTTAAAGCGGCATCCTCAAAGTCTTCAATCCAAAATTGTGCATAGCTGCTGTATTTTGTTACCGGCTCAATTGTGAGGGTTTTATTTTGGATAAGTTCAGTATTAATCTCAAATTTCTCTACGAAAGGGTAAATCTTTTTAGTACCCGAAATTCCGTTATTTCTCACAGCTGGATAGAGCTTGATATTGCAGTTTCCACTTTGTAGAATAGGAATTTTAAATGGGACTTCAAAAACACCTATAACCTTGTCATTTACAAAAACCCATGCATCTGAAAAATTATGACTTAACTCCCCTTCTATATTCACTAAATCAGGATTGGCTTGCAGTGTCCATTCTTTGACTTCCAACCATGCAGGATCAGGATTGTTTTTCACACAAGATGTAAACAATAGAAAAACGGTCAAAAAGCAGACAAAAATTCTCATAAGCAATCTTTTAACGCTGTCTTTTTTTAATTATTGTCAATGGTTACAGAGGAGGACAATTTTAACTTTTCCATGATCTTTTGCGCCACGTCTAATGCTCTAAAACCATCTTCTAACGGAACAACGGGCATTTTGTCTTGAACAATTGCTTCGTGGAATGTTCTCAACTCTTCTTTAATTGCATTTACCTCATTAATTTCAGGTTTGTCGAAGAATATTTTTTTCACAGGCTTACCTTCGCCAAGATCAAACACTATATCCAATGGATTTGGCTCACCGTCAACATCTTCCATTCTTACAACCTCAAGTTCCTTCGTTAAAAAGTCAACGCTGATATAAGCATCCTTTTGAAAGAAACGCGATTTACGCATATTTTTCATTGAAATACGAGACGCAGTTAAGTTGGCTACACACCCATTGTCAAATTCAATTCGTGCGTTTGTAATATCTGGTGTATCACTTACCACAGCTACACCCGATGCAGAAACACGTTTAACTCCTGAATTTACAACAGTCAGAATAATATCCAAATCATGAATCATAAGATCCAACACGACTGGCACATCTGTACCACGCGGATTGAACTGGGCTAAACGATGAGTTTCAATGAACATCGTTTTTTTGAAATAAGGAATAGCTGCCTGAAAAGCCGGATTAAATCGTTCAACATGTCCAACTTGGACCTTAACATTCGCTTCTCGCGCAAGCTCCATTAATGCTCTTGCTTCCTCCAAGGTTTCAGTGACAGGCTTTTCTATAAAAACGTGTTTACTTTTTCTCAGTGCTTGCGAAGCAATATCAAAATGGGCAATAGTTGGAGTAACAACATCTACGCAGTCAACAAGTTCAATCAGGTCAGATGCTTGAGTGAATCTTTTTATTTCAAATTCGTTGACAATCTGTTCAGCTGCAGCATCATTCGGATCAAAAAAACCAACGAGCTCAAATTCATGTTTAAGCTCCTTCAAAAGACGCAGATGGATTTTTCCCAAATGGCCTGCACCAAATACACCGATTTTAAGCATTTTCAAGATGTTTTTACAAAATTAAGTGTAAGAGTGCTTTTTACACGAAACGAGGCATTGACTTATCAACAAATCACTCTTTTTAATGAACCTTAATTGAGTTTGTTCAGTTGATTTAAATCAATATCACCATAAAAATCAGTTTCCTTATTCGTTAACCATTTGGTCAGGGTAGTAATTTGTCCGGTATGGTAGGAGAAATGTTCAATTACATGAATTAGCATGGAAAAACCAGTGACCTCGAATCCTTGAATAGAGTGGTTTTTATCTAACACTTTTGGATCAATGTCTAGAATTGTTTGACGCAAGTTCACTCTCAAATTCTGCAGTAAAAAAATCAATTCTGACTTTTTAATATTGGATTGAATAACAAATTCCTGATCCCTGTCTCGGTTATCTAATTTATCTCCTAATCCAGATAAAATCCATTGTCGTGCATTGCCACATAGGTGCAAAATTAAGTTTCCAATTGGAGGTATTGTCGAAACGGGTGAACGCCACAAATCCCTTTCTTCAATCATGGAAAGGCATTTAAAGATTCTCTCATACGACTCGTTGAACAACCTGTGCTCGAATTCTTTGATTAGAAGTTCTTTTGTTTTCAAACTAAAACGTGTAAATGGTGATTAAGTAGTCTTTAAAATATAGTCTAAAAATAAAAAAAATGTCACTTCTTTGTTTGATAAAATCAGAATTTAGCTATATTTGCACCATCTAAAAATGGAGGTTGTAGCTCAGTTGGTTAGAGCATCGGTTTGTGGTACCGAGGGTCGTGGGTTCGAGCCCCATCTTCCTCCCAGATTTTAAAGGAATCCAATTCGGATTCCTTTTTTTAATTTATTAAACTTTGTCTTTCAAGATGAAAAATAGCGAATCGATCGAAAAGCGTCGAACATTTGGGATTATTGCTCACCCCGATGCAGGTAAAACAACGTTAACAGAGAAATTGCTCCTTTTTGGTGGTGCAATTCAAACTGCTGGTGCCGTAAAAAACAATAAAATCAAAAAAACAGCCACTTCGGATTTCATGGAAATTGAAAAACAAAGAGGTATATCTGTGGCTACATCCGTAATGGCTTTTGAGTATGGTGGCAAACAAGTTAATATTCTAGATACTCCTGGACACAAGGATTTCGCGGAAGACACCTACCGCACCTTGACTGCCGTGGACAGTGTAATTCTTGTTATTGACTGCGCAAATGGAGTTGAATCTCAAACAGAAAAATTGATGGAGGTTTGTCGCATGCGAAATACTCCTGTAATCATTTTCGTAAACAAAATGGACCGAGAAGGTAAGGATGCGTTTACATTGTTAGATGAACTTGAAGATAAACTTGATATTAAAGTTAGACCTCTCACGTGGCCAATTGGTATGGGTGATCGCTTTAAAGGTGTCTATAACATCTATGAGCAAAACCTCAATCTTTTTCAAGCGAACAAAACAAAACGCGAAGAAGAAATTGTATCCATAAAAGACTTGAACGATCCGCAACTAAATGATATTGTTGGCGATGCTTTTGCAGATGAATTAAGGGAGGAATTGGATATCATTGATGGAGTATATGATAATTTCAATCGCGAAGCTTACCTTGAAGGAAAAGTAGCACCTGTTTTTTTTGGTTCTGCTGTAAACAATTTCGGTGTTCAGGAACTACTGGACACATTCATTGAGATTTCTCCTTCTCCAATTGGAAGAGAATCAGACGCTCGATACGTTGAACCAGGTGATTCAAAGTTTTCAGGTTTTGTTTTTAAAATTCATGCCAATTTAGATCCCAAACACCGCGATCGAATTGCATTTTTACGCATTGTTTCCGGAAAATTTGAGCGAAATAAATTTTATCATCATGTGCGTTTAGATAAAAACTTCAAATTCCCAAACCCGACATCCTTTATGGCTCAGGACAAAAGTGTTATCGATGAAGCTTTCCCTGGAGATGTAGTTGGATTATACGATACTGGGAATTTTAAAATTGGGGATACACTGACAGAAGGAGAAAAAATGATGTACAAGGGGATTCCTTCGTTCTCTCCCGAAATCTTTATGGAATTGGAAAATTTAGATCCATTGAAATCCAAGCAACTCGATAAAGGCATTCACCAATTGACGGATGAAGGAGTAGCACAAATGTTTATAATGCAACCAGGTAATAGAAAAATTGTCGGGACAGTGGGTCAGCTTCAATTTGAGGTCATTCAACACAGATTGATCAATGAATATGGTGCAAATTGTCGATTTGCACCGAAGAATTATTTCAAGGCATGCTGGGTAACCACTGACAATAAAACGCAACTAGACTCCTTCATTAAGGCCAAAGGAAATTACCTTGCAAAAGACAAAGACGATAATCTGGTATTCTTAGCCGAGACACAATTCTTGCTCAATATGGCTGAACAAGATTATCCAGAACTGACTTTTCATAAAACTTCTGATTTTAAATTAGAGACCCGCTAATTTTCCTGCCAAGAAGGGATGCCATTTTGCATTGAGCTCAATGATACATCATCGTTTAATGTGCAATTGAAATGTTGATTTCCATTGGAGATCACTAAACTTTCGACTTGAAGCACTCGATTGTACTGCGCGATTTGGAATACCGTTTTTTGAGACAATTGCACTTCAGGAGCCTTGCATTCAAAAATCATTTTTGGCTTTCCTTCGGCATTAAACACAACAAGGTCACATCGTTTTGATATTCCATTGT
>CAISOQ010000058.1 GCA_903887095.1 uncultured Flavobacteriia bacterium | reverse complement strand
CTCTTCTTTCTTTTCTTCTTTGACATCTGAAGTTAAAACCTCCGCTTTTATCGTATCTATTTCCTTAGACACCGCTTCCGTTGTTGGTGATTCTACAATCACTGATTTGGGAACACTAGAAGCACTTCGTTTCGTCATTGGCCCAACTAAATAGACCGCTAAGACACTTCCGAGGATTAAAGTAGAGATTAAATAGCCATTGAGTTTATCATCGTTTTTATCCGTTAATTTAAAAAGATAAGCTATGATTCCCATTGCAACGATGTTTTTAATCAATGCTTGAACAGGCGTCATGGGTAACAATGATCCAAAACAACCGCAATTGCCTTTGTTTCCATTTACTATTATTTCATAAGTCAACTGAGACGAAAAAAGTAACAACATTAAAAACGAAAGTGGCAAAACAAGCCTCTTAAAATAATGTGGTTGCAATAAGCCAATACCCAAAGCAAGTTCACAGCCAATTAAAGTTCTTGAAAAATACGCTGCTGAAACTTCATTAAATCCCATCGGTAGAAGTTGCTTTATTTCAAAAGTTGTTAAAGCAAAATGTGGCGAAGGATACAATTTTGCAACTGCGGATAAAAGAAACATGAAGGAGAGAAGAATTCTCAATCCATAAACCATTTTACTTTTTAATGTAAGCGTCGTTTCGGTGCTCATAAACTAAATTTTGAACCTAAATTTAATGCAAATTACACATTGGGAATCGCAATAAAATGAAAGTAACGAAATGTTAACAAATAAGATTTTCGTAATTTTCCATCTAAAAATTGAACGATGCGCCTACTTACAACCTTTTTATTCTTCCTAGTTAATTCTATCTCATTTTCACAAACGACAGTAAATGGTTCTTTCGTGCACAATGGATTAACGAGAACGTACTCTTTTTATGTTCCAGCAATCTACGACGGTACGCAAGCTTATCCGCTAGTTTTGAATTTACATGGTTACACATCCAATGGCACAGAGCAGTCTTTTTACGGAAATTTCAAACCAATTGCTGATACAGCCGGATTTATTGTCGTGCATCCTGAGGGAACCATTCAATCTGGAACTGCATCAACGCAATTTTGGAACGTTGGATTTTTTCCTTCCAATGTGGATGATGTTGCGTTTCTTGAATCTTTAATCGATACTATTTCTGCGTCGTACAACATCGATGCTACGCGCATATACTCAACAGGGATGTCCAATGGAGGATTTATGAGCTATAAATTGGCCTGCGAAAGCAATCGATTTGCGGCCATCGCATCCGTAACAGGAAGCATGACTAGTCAAATGCAAAACAACTGCTCGCCAATTAAACCAATACCAGTAATGGAAATACACGGTACTGATGATCCAACTGTCCCTTACAATGGTCAAACGGGTATGCTTTCAATCGACAATGTACTTTCTATTTGGGCTGGCTATAACGGTTGTACTTCTGCTCCGACAATGACTATGGTTCCAAATATAAATACCACTGATGGCGCTACAGCCGAACATTATGTTTATGCTCCTGGCACAAACAATGTAACTATGGAACATTATAAAATAATCAATGGAGCACACACGTGGCCCGGTGCCGCGATAACAATTGGTGTTACTTGCATGGACTTTAGTGCGAGTAAAGAAATCTGGCGTTTTTTCAGTCAGTATTCGAATGCAGAGGCAAGTGTAAAAAACAATGAAATGGCAAAGATTCAAGTCTACCCAAATCCAGCGAATGATCTATTAAAGATTAATCACGGAATGACCGGAGATTTGAATGTTACGATTATTGATGCCGCAGGTAAATTGATTCTTCAGACGACTGAACAAACTCAATCTTTCGAATTGGACATCAATAAAATTCAGCAAGGAATGTATTCTATTAAACTTGAGAATGGTTCGCAAATTATAAACACTAGGTTCTCAAAATTTTAAGACCTCATTAAAAGGAAGTAATACTTTTTCAAATTACGGATTCAAAGGTTCTTCGACTTCTGATGCAACTTTAGGAAGTGGGATCTTAGGGGCTACGAATTTCTTTTTCTGGTAAGGAAACAAATCCGATAGTTCTCCAGAATAATAGAAATCAAATGCAACACCACCAAACGTATATTCTTTGTCATGCACTTTGAATACCGAACCACCAACACCAGGGTTTTTCTTTGGTTTTGATTTCTGATATCCCAAGTTAAACAAGGATGCAAATATCTCAGGCCTTTCATCAATACGGAACCCAGCTCTTTCCCATTGCATTTTAATCTGTTTGATAAATAATGCTGTGTACAGGAAGGAATAATAATGATCCGTGTACTGAGCCAAACGCTTTACACGTAAACTCATGGTATCACTAACAACGTGACCATAATTGGCAGTAGAATCAAAATCAAGAAGGTGCTGGTATTCTCTTCCTAGGTAATAAACACTTGTTGAATCCTTCAAATAGCGTTCAATTTTCATGGCTGTGTTTTCCTTAATTCCAGTTGGTCCAAACGACATCATCGTACCAACAGATAGCGACTTAAGTGGTGCAATGTATTCTTTAAAACGCTCTCTTCGTGAATTAAACAAGCGCACCTGCTCACCAACCAGCGCTGCAACAATTGTTCGGGCTTCAACACCTGCAACTTTCGCAGCTGAATCAATGTAAGGCTTATCCTTTCTCAAAGCTTCACGAAAATATTTCCACTCAGCCACATTCATCCAATCGTAAGCACTTAGTCCTGTTACTTTTTCCTTGTGTTTCTGTTTTTCAATTTTTAATTGCTTGATAGCATCTTGGTAGCTTCGGTCATCTTTTAAACTTAAATCGACTGCATCCAACATTTTTGAAGCCAAAATCTCATCACCGTGATCTTTGAAAGAATTCATGATGTAGCGCGCATTGTAAGGATAAAAATCATTCAACAACAAAACCCGATCTAATACTTCAAATCGTTTTTTAACCAAATAAGTGCTATCTACCCGAAAATCCTGATTGTATTTATCATGCATTGATTGGAAATAGCGGTTATTGGCATCCAATTGTCCAGCTTCTTGTGTTAACTTAAATTTCATTGCCAAATAAACAGCTGCTAAAAAAGCACCATAAATAGCAAAAGAGTAAAGGGCAATTAAATAGGGTATTTTAACCCATCTTTTCGCATACAAACGTTGAATCCACATAAATAGCTATAGCATTAGAAGTTTAGTTCAACGATAAAAAGAGAGAATTGTTACGCTCCTGAAAATATGATTTAACAATAAAAAGAGAGTTACTTATTGTACAAAGGACAATATTTAGTATTTTCGCTTCGAGCGTCTCTGTAAAACTATGAAAAAATTATCCTCCATCCTATTTTCATCTTTTTTCTTTTACTT
>CAISOQ010000057.1 GCA_903887095.1 uncultured Flavobacteriia bacterium | reverse complement strand
GTCATGCCTGCAATCAACGTAAATGATTCAGTTACTAAATCAAAATTTGATAACAAATACGGTTGTAAAGAATCATTGGTAGATTCAATTCGTCGTGCAACAGATGTGATGATGGCTGGAAAAGTGGCTGTCGTTTGCGGATATGGCGATGTAGGTAAAGGATCCGCTGCTTCATTGCAGGGAGCAGGAGCACGTGTAATCGTTACTGAAATTGATCCTATTTGTGCGCTTCAAGCTGCAATGGATGGATTCGAAGTAAAGCGTTTGGATTCAGTTGTTCACCTAGGTGATATCATTGTTACAACTACGGGTAACAAAGACATCGTGATGGGAAGACATTTCGAAAAAATGAAAGACAAAGCAATCGTTTGTAACATTGGTCACTTTGACAATGAAATCGATATGGCTTGGTTGAATACAAACTATGGTTCAACAAAATACACTGTGAAGCCACAGGTTGATATTTACAATGTAAAAGGAAATGAGATTATCATCCTTGCTGAAGGACGATTGGTAAACCTTGGTTGTGCGACTGGTCACCCGTCTTTTGTAATGTCAAACTCTTTCACGAACCAAACGTTGGCTCAATTGGAATTGTGGGCAAACAGCGCAAATTACGGAAACGATGTTTACATGCTTCCAAAGCATTTGGATGAAAAAGTAGCACGTTTGCACCTTGCAAAAATCGGTGTTGAATTGGAGACATTGCGTCCAGATCAAGCTGAATATATCGGTGTAAATGTAGAAGGTCCATTCAAGGCTGAGCACTACAGATATTAATCTTTTTTTAAGATTTCATGCAGGAAAGGCGGTCATTTGATCGCCTTTTTTGTTTACCTCCAGCTAAAGTCTTGCTCCGCAGTATTTGCAATGCTGCGGGTACTATCAAGAAAGATCATTCCTCATCCTTCTCATACCCTTCGTAATAATAGGATTGCTCGATTCCTTTGAAGATCACTTCTCTATCGTTTGTTTGATCCGTGAGATGTGCATGCATCAACGTTCTTAATTCCAAGTCATTGATAGGACTTCTTTCCATGGCTTGCAGGTAGCGTGTTTTATCTACAAACTGCCAATTGACTAAGCGTTGTAATCTCTTTTTAAGAATCAGGTCGAGCCAGATGCGCATCGTTCTACCATTCCCTTCCATGAAGGGGTGAGCGATATTCATTTCAACATATTTCGATATGATCTGTTCAAATGTATCCTCTGGCATTTGCTCTATTTTCACCAAGATTTCGTTCAAGTAAAGCGCATTCGCAAATCGGAAACCACCTTTGGAAATGTTGACTGTTCTGATCATTCCTGCAAAATCATACAAGTCACTGAAAATATAGGCATGAATTTCTTGCAGACCCTTGGTGGTTCCAACTTCGATCCGGTCAATGTCACCCGAATCAATTAATTTAAAGGCTTTTTCTAAACTTTTACCGTCGAGGCTTTTCATACAGATGGACAAAAGGGTGTTCACCAAAGATAGCGAATTTGAAGCATTTTTAGAATCAAAATCTTGAACGATTCAAGGGGATATAAAATGAAAAAAGGCGATGGTAAATGCCATCGCCCTTGCAGTTAGATTCAAGTAAATTTATTGCAAAACAATCTTCCTCACCGTTATCGTAGCTCCTGTAGGATCGATCAGGTGAACGAAGTACAAGCCATTGCCTGTCCAGGTACTTAGATCCAGATAGAATTGCGCCTGGTTGATCGCACTCTGGAATACCTGCTGACCTGCATTGTTCTCAATACGTATTTCATAGCCTGCCATAGCCGCATAATTACCATTATCAATCGTAATGTGATCTGAGGTAGGGTTAGGATAGATCAAAATCGTATTCTGATCGTTTGGCGGTGCTAAACTTAAGGTAG
This sequence comes from uncultured Flavobacteriia bacterium, assembly GCA_903887095.1. Classification (GTDB taxonomy): domain Bacteria; phylum Bacteroidota; class Bacteroidia; order Flavobacteriales_D; family Crocinitomicaceae; genus M0103. Next base: position 421 of record CAISOQ010000057.1, on the reverse strand, counting down.
TGTTGATGATCAGGGTGTCTGTGACGGTGGTGTAGATAGTATCGTAAACGGAGACATTGGTGATGCATGTATCTGCCACCTCAATGTATGCAACGTTCGATGTGTCTGTACAGGCACCATCAGTTGCAATCACGCGAAAGGGTTGTTGATGATTAGCTAATTGCACAATTGAAATGGTTAAAGTGTTCGTTGTGCCACCGGAATAAGAGGCATTATTAGGTACATTTGACCATCCGTAATTTGCCGGATTGGACTGCCATTGATAACTGACTCCTGAAATGGCAGGTGTGGTAATTTGAGCATTTGCTCCGATGGCAGTGATAGCTGTTGTGGGAGTTGCGTTTGCTGTGACCGCACATCCTTGATAAAGTGCTGTGACTTCCTGTTGTGTCAAGGCGCGGTTCCAGATGCCGATGTCGTC
>CAISOQ010000056.1 GCA_903887095.1 uncultured Flavobacteriia bacterium | reverse complement strand
TATCCACTCATCAATTGTACTTACTAAAATTATTCGAAAGCTGAAATCATTACTTTTTCATGAAACGCAAGCGCTCACCTGCACCTGAAATGCGTATCGAGTAAATTCCATTCGCCAACTCTGAAACATCAACAATCGTTTCAGAAGAAAGGATCTTTGCCCTCCTTACAACATTTCCAGAACTATTTATCACCTGATATCCCTTGCCCAGATATGCTTTCGGTACAATCAGGTGAAGTTCCTCAGCCGCAGGATTGGGATACAACAAAAAGGATGAAGATGCTATCTCTGGTACATTCAATTGAGCATTGTAATTGTAGGGAGATGACTCACAAGTTCCTGTTCCATTTGAAACTGAATAGACGCCTGATACCTGAGGTACAAAATAAGATGCAGAAGCTCCGCTTATAAGTATCCCATCCAAAAACCATTGGTAACTCTGAGAAGAACCTACAGCAAACAAGGTGTCATTGGACTGTTGTATTGTGAGTGAAGCAGAAGAACTAACATTAAACACGCTCGTTACTACCTGCCCGGTGAGGCTGTCCGTAACGGTCAGAGATAAACTGCCTGTAGTCTGATCTGAAACCTCCAATTGAGATGAGGTTGCATTATTAAGGGACCAAAGATAGTGCAATTCGTCAGAGCCACCTGTTACCTCAGGCACCAACACAGTCGATTCTCCATTGCACAAAAACACATCTTCTATTTCTACATTTAAATTCGATTTCAGCATGGTAAATTCATCCATGATCATACCATTCATATGAAGGTACTTACCATCCAATCTATTCTTGTAAATATCCAAGATGAACGAACCGCAGGCCTCTAAACCTCCATCTACAAATTGCATGATTGGATAATTCAGTGCAGGCGCATCCTCCTTACTACCTGAGTTGCCACAAACAACGTAAACAGTTCCATCTGGCGTGGAGTTCAAACCATCTTTCTGATAGGCATTTCCTTGTGCAAAATTTCCGTTCGATCCATCTTTCAGCATTGTAGACGCATCATAAGATGCCGAGTTTCCATAGTGACCATGCACCAATTTACTTCGTTCGAACACATGACTATGCCCGCAAATCACAAGGTCTATATCGTAACTTTCCAACAGCGGCACCACAAGCTCTCGCATTGACTTCATGACCAGTTCAAACGCATCATCACTGTCATGTGATCCTTTGGAATAAGGCGGCTGATGAAAATAGGCGATTGTGAAAGTTCGGTTGTTCTGCGCAAGATCTTGATCGATCCATGCCTTCATCTGATTAATTCCGTCAAATGTTTGAGTAAAATCATAAACTTCCGAATTCAGAGAAAGAAAATGTACATCCCCATAATCAAAGGAGTAAAATAATTCATATTGAGAGGCAAAACCACCTGCTTCAGCCTGAGTGGGAACGTGAACCATATCATAATATGGCCCCTGGTGGTCCTCGAAAGGGATATTGGAGTATGGAATCCCTAAAAATGTACTCTGGTCCCATACCGTATTATAGTCATGATTGCCCGGAGTAGGCCAGAAAGGGAGCCATGAAAAAACATTTGAGAAACCATTCAACTCAAAGAGTTTGGTTTGGTACTCCTCGTCTTTACCATCATTGTAAACGTTATCACCCAACCAGATCCACACATCGGTTTCCAGCGAGTCATCATGATTCATGTACGCATTTTTTACTGCCACCTGTTCAGTATTCCCTTTTCCGAAATCACCTGTAGCCCAAACGCGTGTAGAAACCGCTGTGCCAGGAATAGGATTTGTTTTAAAACGGTACTTTAAAGAAGGAACTGTAAATGACGTGGTTGAATTGCCAACTGAATAATAATAAACTGTTGAAGGAAGCAGGTTAGGCAAAAGTACGGCATGCTCTTTCGTGGAATTAGTTAAGAGAACAGTTTGCGATAAATCGTTAAGATTCGTCCCGAAGCTCACCTTCGATTGCGTATTGACATCGGTACGCCACTTAATCACTATCGAATTGTCTGTCGGCGACTGAAGATACGGACCACGAATGACGGACTGAGCCATGTGGAGGAAGGTATTACCAAGAAAGGCAATAAATAAAAATAATTTTACTTGACGAAAACAGAAAAACACCATAAGAAAATTTTTAAGCTCCTCAAAATTCACACACCAACACTACCAAAAAATGAAATGCGTATTATCATTAGGTTAAGATTCTTACAAAAAACGGCGCTCATACAACATTACTCTATCCTGGAATGAAGAGGATTAATAAAATCATAATCAGAATTTTATATTCTCGATAAAAAGCTATCCTAATTTTGAGTCATGAAAATCTATATCCACCTTTTACTTTTACTACTCACTGGAACTGCTTTCAGCCAAACGAGTGTAAGTCCTTCAGAATGTATCGCTCCTTTTTATCATGGTGTTGCCTCTGGTGATCCTTTGAGTGACAGGGTAATCATTTGGTCTCGCATCACTCCGCAAGATTTCTCGGCAACACTTTCCGTGCACTATCAGGTAGCAACAGACCCAAACTTTACGAATGTGGTTTCAGAAGGAAACTACGTAACCGATGCTTCGAAAGACTTCACAATCAAAGTGGATGTAACAGGTTTGGAACCCAATACTTTTTATTTCTATGAATTCGATCACCAAGGAGCATTCAGTGCTGTAGGTAGAACAAAAACTTTACCAATCGGCGATATTTCGAATATTCGATTGGCGATTGTATCATGCGCCAACCTTGAGGCTGGTTACTTTAATGTATATAATGCTATCAATGAGCGCAATGATGTAGATGCCGTTTTAATGCTTGGAGATTACATTTATGAATATGCCACAGGCGATTATTCTCCCAACTCAACTATCGATCGCGTTTGGGAGCCGGAGCAGGAAATCATCGAACTTTCTGATTATCGTCTGCGTTACTCAAGTTATCACATGGATAATGCACTCCGAAAATTACATCAGAACTATCCTTGGATCTGCGTTTGGGATGACCATGAAACAGCTAATGACGCTTATGCAAATGGCGCTGAAAATCACACGGCTGACGAAGGCGATTGGGATATACGCAAAGAAAATGGAAAGCGTGCATTCTTTGAGTGGTTGCCTATCCGACCAAAATCGACAGGGAACACACAAATATTCCGTTCTTTTGAATTTGGAAACCTGGCAAATCTTATTATGCTCGATACGCGTTTAGAAGGAAGAGAAGAACAGGTAACTGCAGGTAGCCCCCTACTGAATGATACCTCACGCACAATACTTGGAGAGGAACAATTTAATTGGTTGAAAAACGAACTTCAGAATAGTTCTCAAACCTGGAAAATTCTTGGAAATCAAGTGATGATGGGTGAAATAAATGTGTTTGGAAATCCAATTAACACCGATGGTTGGGATGGATATCCTGCAGAAAGACAAAGATTATATGACCACTTAGTTCAAAACAACATTTCTAATTTTGTCGTTGCAACCGGGGATATTCATACAAGTTGGGCAATAGATCTGAAAAGGGATAATACTCCCGTTGGAGTGGAATTTGTTACACCGAGCGTTACTTCCCCTGGAATTCCTCTAAATGTAGGCGGTATTCTTACTTTCGAAAATCCTCATCTCAAATACGTAGAACTTACAAAACGAGGCTTCGTTATTTTAGATTTTACATCACAGAAGGTTCAGGGTGACTGGTATTATGTCAATACCATTGACGCTCAGAATTCTGCCAATACGTGCGAGAAATCATATTACTCTCTTACCGGAGCAAATGCGCTTGTTTCAACAAATACTCCAAGTGTTGGTCATGGTGCTTTTAACGTGAACACCATTGATCCGTGCAGTCGGTTCGCAACTATTTCTGAACTTTTGTTGTCGGAAACGATTATAGGAGTTTACCCCAATCCAAGTGAGCAAATTCTTCACATTCAATCGGTTGGAAATCAATGGAAGGATACAAAATGGTTTATCATAGCTTCAGATGGAAAGGAAATGAGCTGTCAACCTCAATTCTTTTCGATTGATCACAACAACACTGCTCTTACAACCATAGATATATCAATGCTTGCTTCGGGTGACTATCGTTTGAAAATGGTGCAAAATGGTCAGAGCAGATTACTTTCATTTATCAAAAGATAATTGTAGATCAAAACTTACTGCATCAATTCGAATTAAATGCATTCTTCGCTCAATGCCAATTTATCTTAAGAAAAACATGATACGTAACCTTTGCTTCTTTTTACATGTCTCGGGATTCATCTTTGTTCTTCTTGTAAACTTTGGATATTCACAAGTCAACTACTACGGTCACCGCGGCTGCAGAGGACTTCTTCCTGAAAACAGTATTCCGGCATTTCAAAAAGCGCTTGAACTGAAAGCAGATGGAATTGAACTTGACGTGGTGGTTAACAAGGATAAACAACTTGTTGTTTCACACGAACCCTATTTTAAAAAGGATTTCTGTTCAGACTCTTCGGGAAATGAGATCACAGATGAACAG
>CAISOQ010000055.1 GCA_903887095.1 uncultured Flavobacteriia bacterium | reverse complement strand
AGCTGATGAATGCACGCGGTCACCATAAGTTGATTCGAGGATGATGTAATCTGCTTCTTTTATTTTTTTTGGAGGATATAGAAGCATAGGCTTGGTTCGACCAATATCGCCTGAAAAAATTACTTTTTTATCGTGAATGCGAAGGTCAATGAAAGCTGAGCCTAAGATATGTCCGTTGTTCAACAATTGAAATTTTACTTCAGGTGAAATTATAACCCATTCAAGTAAATCATGGCATTTGAAAAGTTTTAACGTTTCATAAACATCCGTGATTTTATAGAGTGGCTCAGCATGTTTGTGTTTTGTGTATTCGTGACTGTTCGCCCGATCTGCATCTTCTTCCTGGATTTTTGCACTATCCAATAAAATTATTTCAGTAAGTCGCTGCGTAGGAACGGTACAATGAATACTGCCTTTAAATCCCTTTTTTACAAGAAGTGGAAGGTAGCCGCAATGATCCAAATGGGCATGTGTAAGCAATACTTCATCGATTGTGCTTGGATCGATTGGGAATTCATCCCAGTTTTTTGAACGTAATTCTTTCAACCCTTGAAAAAGTCCGCAGTCAATTAGAATTTTTTTATTGTTCGCTTCAATGAGTGTTTTTGATCCAGTAACCGTTCCGGCACCGCCGTAAAAGGTCAATTTGATAGGGGAGTGGTCCATTTTTTTAAATTATTGGACTGCAAGAAAAGACAAAAGGCGGAATAAATCCGCCTCATTTGTCACTAATTTCCCTTGATTTCGAACTCTGTTCTTCTATTTTGTTGTCGACCATCATCTGTTGTATTGGTCGCGACAGGTTTTGATGAGCCATAACCTTTTGAGGTCAAACGATTAGCTGTAATTCCTTTACTTGTAAGGTATTGAACAACGGCGTCTGCTCTACTTTGCGATAAACTTTCATTGATTGTGGCTGAGCCGGTATTGTCCGTGTGTCCAGAAATTTCAACTTTTAAACCTGGAACATCCTTCATTAATTTAACTAATCGATCCAATTCTGCATTCGATTCTGGACGTAAGACAGATTTTCCAAGGTCGAAAAAGATATTCCGCAAAGCCACTTTACTGCCAACGGCAATGTTTTTTAGTTCGATTAACTTGTTTACTAAGTTATCGGCCGCCCCGTTTGGTATGTCGAAATTTTCAGAGTGGAAAAGATACTTGTCAGCCTTTACAGCAATTCCATAATTTTTCCCGGATGCCAAAGTAATAATGAATTTCCCTGTTGCACTGTTCGTTGTGAAAGTTTCAATAATTTTCCCTGTCACATTGTCTGTGATTTCGATGGATGCTTCAACAGGTTTTTTTGTCATGGCATCAATTGTAGAACCTTTAAAAACAGTGAAAGATTTCTTATTGACGTCTACCGTTGCTTCAACTTGAGCATCTTTCATTGGCATCGCAATAGAAGCTAATAAGTAATCTTCCATATCAACAAGAGGTTTCTTTTCTGGTCCCCAGAAAGTTACTTTGTAAATATCATATCCTCCCTTTCCACCGGCCCTGTTTGATGCAATGTATGCGAATTTCCCATTGGCAGTTGATGCGAAAAAGAAATCATCATATGGCGTATTGATAGGGTAACCCATGTTAACAGGCTTAGTCCATGATCCTTGAACTTTTTTAGAAATAAAAATATCGTAACCACCAATAGTTTCATTGCCTTCTGAGGCGATGTACATGGTTTCTCCGTCAATGTGCATGTAAATTGGACCATCATTGAACTTAGAGTTGACAAGACCGTTTCCTATTGCTACAGCAGCGCCAAAATCTTTTTGTTGCCTGCTTTGCATTGCACTGAACATGACATCAAAACCATTGGATTTACTGTCGTTATCTCTTGAGAAATACAGGCTCCATCCATCGTTACTGTAAGCGGCATATTTTTCGTTCGATTTTCCAGATGATATTTGAAAATGAGCCAATACTGGATCTGTCCAGTTTAGTCCACTCAATTTGGATTCATAAATATCAAATTGGCCATTCACTTCTCTGTGAATTAGCATTTTAGTGCCATCATAACTTAAGTTGTTAGAGACGTCATCTGACATGGAATTGAGTGTGCCTGAAATTTGTTTTGGGGCTGACCATTTTCCATCATTCAATGCAGAAGAGTAGATGTCCATATCGAATTCGCCAATCTCATTAGCGGCATGTCCATTTGGTCGATTTGAAGTCAAAACAATTTCTGAACCATCTGTTGTTATGGAAGGAGCAAAATCATCGAATTCCGAATTCAACGAACTTACGTTGTCAACCCAAACACGCGCTGGGGATGCTTTTAAAGATTTGGCTGCTTTGCATTCATTTTTATGCTGCGTAACGAATTTCGCAAAATTGTCAGCCTTTTTATAATTCAACTCGAACGCTTCGTAGGATTTTATTGCCTCATCAAATTTTTCCTCGAGTTGGTAAGCATAGGCGAGGTAGTAATTTATAAAAGGATCACAAGCGGGATCCAATGCCGCGGCTTTTTTGATGAATTCAATTGACTTATAAGGATCTGATGAGTGCGCGTAACAAACAGCAATTTTGAAATTCAATAATCCATTGGATGGATTGAATTTCTGTGCAACTTGGTATTCTTTCAACGCTTTTTTGAAATTCATACCAGGATTTTGAACTTGAAATACAGCTTCTTTCCCTAATACAAGAGATTCATCTCCTTTACTTATGGCATCTTCTGCTTTCTTCAGTCCTTCTTTATCATTTTTGAAGTTTGCAGCTTTGAATTCTACGTTTTGAGCATAACCGTTCAAAACAAGAAAAAATAATGTGATCGTTATCCAGTTTTTCATGGTGAGTGCTTATTCGTTGCAATTAGATGAGT
>CAISOQ010000054.1 GCA_903887095.1 uncultured Flavobacteriia bacterium | reverse complement strand
AGACACTTGGACTTTATCTTGCAGGAAGCTTAAGTGGAGAAATGAAGAAATTACATGTCCCTGTCCTGAATACATTGACGGTCTCACAATTCTCAGGTTTGTTGTTTTCCATTATTGCACTTTTCTGGATCATGAATCCAAATGCGGATAAACTTTTTCTCAGCCTTTATTTGGCACTGATTTGTTTGAAATCTATCACCAGAATGTTGAAAAATTCAACCAACGTTTTGTCATCAGGTGTAAGGTGGTATTATTTAATGTTGTATTTTTGCACACTCGAAATTCTACCACTATTCGTAGGCGTTTACTACGTTGTAAAGAATTTCTTGTAAAGATTTGGTGTAATAATAAATTATTGTCAAGTTGGCTATCAAAACTATACTGGTATCGCAACCTAAACCTGAAGGAGAAAAGTCGCCATACTACGATCTTGCGGATAAATACAAGCTGAAAATAGATTTCAGACCTTTTATTCATGTGGAAGGAATCGCTGCACAGGAATTTCGTCAGCAAAAAGTCAATATAGCTGATCATACAGCAATTATTTTGACTTCAAAGAATGCTGTCGATCATTTCTTTAGAATCGCCGAAGAAGTTCGGTTTGAAGTGCCAGACTCCATGAAGTATTTCTGTATCTCAGAAGCAGTTGCCTACTATCTTCAGAAATATGTTACCTATAGAAAACGAAAAATTTTCTTTGGTAAACAGACTATCGAAGAATTGGTAGATGTCATGAAAAAGCACAAGACTGAGAAGTTCCTTTTGCCATGTACAGACATTCTTAGGGATAAAATTCCAATTACTTTGGAAGAACATAAGTTTAATTTTACAAAGGCTGTTCTTTACCGCACAGTGGCTTCAGATTTGTCTGATTTAGGAAACGTGTATTACGACATGCTTGTTTTCTTTAGTCCGGGAGGTATCGAATCTTTGTTCAAGAATTTCCCTGATTTCAAACAAAATGAAACGAAAATAGCTGCTTTTGGGCCAACAACGGCAAACGCAGTGGTAAAGCACAACCTTCGTTTAGATGTTCACGCACCACAACCCAATGCCCCTTCAATGACGGGTGCAATAGAGTTGTTCGTGAAGGATCAATTGAAAAAGAAATAACATTTAATGAAATAGAAAAAGAGCGGATTTAGATCCGCTCTTTTTGTTTAAAGGCGTTTTAAAAAAGTTTGCAATCCTTCGGAAGCACCTTTTTTTATTAGTTCGAATTCGTTAGAAATGTTGAGTGAATCTCCATTGGGGTCAATAAGAATCTTTTTACAGTCTTTCGGGGCAAAATGAACCAATCCTGCTGCTGGATAAACTTGTAAAGAGGATCCAATTACAATTAGGATGTTTGCCTTCTGCATAAGTGCAATTGCTTCCTCGTACATTGGAACAGTTTCCCCAAACCATACGACATGAGGCCTAAGAGTATAACCTTCCGGACATTTATCTGACATTTTTAACTCCCATCCCTCTATTGGGTAATAGACAGTTTCTTGGTTAGGACCTGAACTCTTTGAAAAGGTAATGTTCCCATGTAAATGAAGCACATTTGTTGAACCTGCGCGTTCATGTAAATCATCTATATTTTGAGTAATTACCTGCACATCACAGTGTTTTTCAAGTTCCTTCACTGAGAAATGTGCATTATTTGGCTGCGCCTCTAAGATTTGCTTTCTTCTCGAATTATAGAATCGCTGCACGCGTTCAGGATTAGAAGCCCAGGCACTCGGCGTGGCAACGTCCTCAATAAGATTGTTTTCCCATAAGCCACCACTGTCTCGGAAAGTATTAATACCACTTTCGGCACTCATTCCTGCTCCGGAAAATACGATAAGTTTTTGTTTCATTGAATTAATTTTTGCAATTTAGGAGTCCAATAATGTTTTTCTCTTTTAATTTTAATGTAAAAGAGAAGGTTATACTTTTATCAAACGAAATCCCAGAACTAAAACTTTTAAATTATGAAAAAACTTTTATTTACAATTTCCCTGATTGGCGGAATTTTTTCTAATGCCAACGCTCAGTTGCCAAGCGGGTCGATTGCTCCTGATTGGACCTTCACTGATATTAATGGTCAATCTTGGCACTTGTATGATTTGACTGCACAAGGAAAAACTGTTTTTATTGATGTATCTGCTACTTGGTGTGGGCCTTGTTGGGCATACCACAATTCACATGCTTTAGAAGATTTGTACACAGAACATGGTCCTAACGGAACATTGTCGAATGATGTTATGGTCTTTTACATTGAAGGAGATAATTCTACAACCTCAGCAGATTTAAATGGTACTGGAACGAATACTCAAGGTAATTGGGTAACAGGCACTCCTTATCCAATTATAGATCTTACGGGAACCGCGGGTACTAATTTTAATAATGACTATGCCATTGCATATTTCCCTACCGTTTACAAAGTTTGCACAGATAACACTATTACAGAGGTGGGTGCATTGAATGCTAAGGGATTAGTTAACTCAATAAATTCTTGCACGTTTCAAACAGACGCATACACAAACAGTGGTCCTGCAAGTTTACAATGTAACCAAAACTTTTCTCCTGTCTTAACACTTAAGAACAATGGTCAATCAACTTTGACTTCTTGTGATTTATCTTACGAATATGACAATAGCGGCAGCCAAGCAATTTATAATTGGACTGGCTCGTTGAGTTTCGGAGCAACAGCTTCGATTACCTTGCCTCAACAAAATTTTACAGCTGGTGCTCACACCTTAAAGGTTACATCATTGAATCCAAACGCAGGATTGGATGATAATAATACGAATAACGAGCAATCTTATGCGTTTACCATCAATACTGCATCATCTGTAAACCTTCCTTTGGCGAATTCTTTTACTCAATCTGCATTCCCTTATGCTAATTGGATAGTGGATAACCCAGATAATAGTACAACATGGGCAAGAGTAACAACAAATGGTGGGGCGTTAAAATATGATTGTTATAACTATAGTGCTTCTGGTGAGTCAGATGCTTTTATTCTTGATCCAATTGATTTCACTGGTTCAACGTCGCCATCCTTGAATTTCAATGTTGCACACGCTAGGTATAGTGCTTCTTATACTGAAAAATTACAGGTATTCGTTTCTTCTGACTGTGGACAAACTTGGAACTCTGTTTGGATGAAATCTGGAACTGCATTGGCTACTTCTGCAAACACGACATCTGTTTTTACACCAAATTCAGCTTCTCAATGGAGAGCAGAATGTGTTGATCTTTCTTCTTATGCTGGACAGTCCAAATTGTTTGTCAAATTTGTTGGTACGAATGATTACGGAAATAACATTTATGTAGATGATATAAATATTTCAAATGTAGCCTGTTCATTGAGTGTAAGTGAAGTCAATATCAATGATTTCAATCTTTTCCCAAATCCAGCGTCTGACATTTTAAATGTAAGTTTCGAAGCAGTAAATACTGCGTATTCAATCACAATGATGGATCTTCAAGGTAGAGTTGTTGCAACGCAAGAGTTACAAGGATTGAGCGGTGCTCAAAATGTAGCCATTCCTGTTGCTGAGCTTGCGAAAGGAAGTTACCTTGTAAGTGTTACTTCTCAAGGAGTTACGAGATCTCAAACAGTAGTGATCAAGTAAGAAATAGTTAAATAAATCTATTGCAAATCCCGGGTATTTCGCCCGGGATTTTTTTATAGCTATAAGTTAAGTTTTACTCCCTTTTTTGCAAGCATTTTAGTATCTTTGGCGGCTTCAGAGAAACATATGGCTAAAATCAGAAAACAGGACGCATTGGATTACCATTCTTCAGGAAAACCTGGGAAAATTGAAGTAATACCAACTAAACCGTATTCTTCCCAAAGAGATCTCTCCTTGGCTTACTCTCCAGGTGTGGCTGAACCCTGCTTGAAAATCGCAGAAGATCCCGAAGATGCCTATAAGTATACAAGTAAAGGTAATTTAGTAGCTGTAATTTCGAATGGAACTGCTGTTTTGGGGCTTGGAGATATTGGACCTCTAGCGTCAAAACCTGTAATGGAAGGAAAAGGACTTCTTTTTAAAATATTTGCAGATATAGATGTATTCGACATCGAAGTCGACGCGAAGGATCCAGAAAAATTTATTCAAACTGTCAAAGCGATTGCTCCAACATTTGGAGGAATAAATCTTGAGGATATCAAGGCTCCTGAAGCATTTGAAATTGAAAGAAGATTGAAAGAGGAATTGGATATTCCAATTATGCACGATGATCAGCATGGAACTGCAATCATTTCATCGGCGGCTCTTATAAATGCGCTTGAACTGGCGAAAAAGAAAATTGATAAAGTAAAAATTGTTGTTTCAGGTGCGGGTGCCTCTGCTTTGTCATGTGCAAAGTTATACCACGCATTAGGTGCACGTTTGGAAAATATTTTCATGTTTGATTCCAAAGGATTGATTTGGACTGGTCGCGATGATCTAGATGACATGAAACAAATTTTTGCTGGACATAAAAAAGACATTGAATTTACAGAGGCCTTCAAGAAAGCTGATGTTTTTTTAGGATTATCAAGAGGTGGACTCGTCAGTAAAGAGATGATTTCATTGATGGCAAAAGATCCAATCGTTTTTGCCTTGGCTAATCCTGAGCCCGAAATCTCTTACAAGGATGCCACTTCTGTTCGTAAGGATATTATCATGGCTACAGGTCGTTCTGATCATCCCAACCAGGTGAATAACGTGTTGGGTTTCCCTTTCATTTTTAGAGGAGCCTTGGATGTTCGAGCAACAACGATCAATGAAGAAATGAAATTGGCTGCAGTTAAAGCAATTGCAAGTTTGGCAAAGGAATCAATTCCAGAAGAGGTTGTTGAAGCGTATGGTGAAAAAAGTATCACTTTTGGACGAGAACAAATCATCCCTAAGCCACTTGATCCTCGCTTGATTTACTAGGTCGCTCCAGCAGTTGCAAAAGCAGCCATGGAGTCTGGTGTGGCAAAAAGTCCAATTTCAGATTGGGATGCGTACGAAATGCATTTGAAAAACCGCTTAGGGTTGGATAATAAACTTATTCGTAACATCACTGAAAAGGCGCAAAACAATCCCAAAAGAGTTGTGTTTGCTGAAGCTGACAATGTCAAAATATTAAAGGCTGCTCAGACCGCTTGGGAAGAAGGAGTGGCATTTCCAATTTTACTTGGAAAAAGAAAGAAAATTGAGGAACTCATAAAGGAGTATAATATCGAATTTCACGATGTTCAAATCATCGATCCGAAGTCGGAAGAAGAAGAAGACCGTCGAATTCTCTATGGAAAATCTTTTTTTGAGCAACGAAAACGCAAAGGTTTTACAGAATATGAATCCATCCAAATCATGCGCGAACGAAATCATTTCGGCGCAATGATGGTGGAAATGGGTGACGCTGACGCTATGGTTTCTGGTGTCACACGAAATTACCGCGATGTCGTGCGGCCTGCTATACAAACAATTGGTTTGCAAAAAGATGTAAACACAGTTGCAGGGGTATACATATTGGTTACCAAAAGAGGTCCATTGTTCATGGCAGATACCACAATCAACATGAATCCTACAGCAGAGGAAATAGCTGAGATTACAAACAATGTAGCCAAAACGATACGTAAGTTTAAAGTGACACCTCGCATTGCTCTTTTAAGTTATTCCAATTTTGGCTCTTCCAAAGGCGAAGATGCAGTGAAAATGGCCAAAGCAGTGGATATTTTGCACGAGAAATACCCGAATCTTGTAGTTGATGGCGAAGTTCAAGCAAATTTTGCTTTGAACAATGAGTTGATGATGGAGAAATTTGCCTTTTCACATTTAGCGAACAAGCAAGTGAATACCTTAATTTTCCCGAATCTATCCTCTGGAAATATTGCCTATAAATTATTGCAAGAAATGACCGAAGGAGAAGCGATTGGTCCTGTGCTGGTTGGACTTAAAAAATCAGTTCATGTCCTGCAATTAGGCTCCTCTGTCCGCGAGATTATTAACATGGTGAAGGTAGCAGTTGTTGACGCTCAAAACAAATAAGAAATGATCGGACATTTAAATGGCAGATTGATTGAAAAGAATCCCACTGAGCTAATTATTGAATGTGGGGGAATTGGGTATGAGGTGAAAATTTCATTGCATACCTTTTCTGCTATTGGTTCAGAAGAATCAATCAAAGTATTTACAAAGCTTATCGTTCGTGAAGATGCCCACGTTCTCTATGGATTCGCATCCAAAGAAGAGCGAGAAATGTTTAATCACTTAATATCCGTCTCAGGCATTGGTCCAAATACTGCTATGATTATGCTTTCATCGCTTGTTCCTGACGAAATAGCGCATGCAATTCAGTCTGAAGATGTCAGAACCATTCAAAGTATCAAGGGAATTGGCGCAAAAACTGCTCAAAGAGTGATCATTGATCTGAAAGATAAAATGGTAAAAATGGTATTCAGTTCAGAAAATATTTTTTCTCAAAACAATACCAACAAGTTTGATGCGTTAACTGCATTGGTTTCATTGGGTTTTGATAAGAAAAATGCTGAGAAAGCCATTGATAAAATTTCTACTGGAGAGGAAACAGTGGAACAATTAATTAAAGAAGCGCTGAAAATTTTATAATTCGTTGGGAACTAAATTACTGCTGAAAAATGTTCGACTAGCAACTTCTTTGTTGCTTGCTTTCACATGCTTCAATGTAATGAGCAGTTGGTCGCAAGATACACTCATTTATCCCATAGAAAATGCGCAAGATCCAACATTGACGCAGCCACAAAGTTTTGACCTTGGCGACCCTTCTTCGGTTGAACAAACTATCGTTTATGACCCATCGACGGGCACCTATGTTTTCAAAGAAACAATTGGAGAAGGTTTAAATTATCGTAATCCTTCCATGATGACTTTGGAAGAATACCTTGAATACGAAAGAAAAAAGTCGCAAAGCCAAAACTGGAAAGATAAAATTGATGAGCAAACTGCATCCAGTCAACCGATGGAGTTTCCAATTAAAATTGGTAGTAAAGCGTTTGAAAATTTCTTCGGCTCAGATCAAATTACTATTCGTCCGCAAGGTTCAGTTGAATTATCATTCGGTGTGAATTCATCCCGTTATGATAATCCAATATTGCCGGTAAAACAGCGTAAGATTACACGGTTTGATTTTCAGCAACAAATACAGCTCAATCTTGTTGGACAAATTGGGACGAAATTAAAAGTAGGAACCAGCTATAACACGCAGGCGGCTTTTGATTTTGATAATATTTCGAAATTGGAATATACCGGTAATGAAGATCAAATCATGCAGAAAATTGAATTGGGAAATGTCGCTATGCAGCTACCTACCTCATTGATTCAAGGCTCTCAAACATTATTTGGTGCGAAAACCCAATTGAAATTTGGTCGTGCTACAGTTGATTTGATAGCCGCCTCGTCAAAAGGAAAACGACAAGAAATCAATATCACTGGAAAAGCGCAAGTTCAGAAATTCGAACTGTCGGCGGATAATTACGAGGCGAATCGACATTATTTTGTCAACTTGTACCATCACGATCATTACGACGAAGCCATGTCTACAGTTCCCATCGTCAGCTCCTCTGCTTACATTACTAGGATGGAGGTTTGGTTGACGAATAGAACGAATAGCACGGAAAATACAAGAAATATCATTGCATTTTCTGACCTTGGTGAATCGAAGCAGTCGAATTGTCAAGGTGATCCGGGCAACTATTCACCACTTGAATTACCTGATAATGATCACAATGGCTTGTATGAGTGGGCGTCTAATCAACCTTTGGTTCGAGGATTCGCAAATGCTGTATCTGCTTTGAGCAATCAAGTTGCTTCACCTGGACCTTTTCAGCAAGCTGTTCATTATGAAAAGGTGGAAAATGCCAGAAAACTGACTGAACAAGAATTTTCATACAATGCCCTGTTGGGATATATCTCATTGAATCTTCCGTTGAACAATGATGAGGTATTGGCAGTTGCCTATGAATATACGTATCAAGGGGAAACTTATCAAATTGGTGAATTTTCAACAGACGGAGTTGCTGGGCAACAAGCCTTATTGTTGAAATTATTAAAACCAACCATTACCAATCCTAGCAATAAAATTTGGGATTTAATGATGAAAAACGTCTATTCCATTGGGGCATATCAAGTAGACCAAACAGGCTTTAGAATAGACTTACTTTACAACAATCCTGAAACGTCACTTTTGGTGCCTTTCTTCCCAATGACAGGTGTGGATGACAAACAGTTAGTGACTTTGCTTGATATGGACAAATTAAATCAAAACAATCAACCATTTTCAGATGGTGTTTTTGATTATGTTCCAATCAATTACAATGGAAATAGAGCTGAAAATGGTGGTACAATAAACACCCGAAATGGACGAATTTATTTCTCCTCTGTTGAACCTTTCGGAAAAACACTCGAAAAGAAATTACAAAATGCAGGCATCTCCCAGGTTGTGGTTGATCAGGTTGCCTTCAAAGAATTATACGATTCGACAAAAACAGCTGCACAGCAGATTCCAGCTAAAAATAGATTTAGTTTCCGCGGAGAATACCAATCATCGATAAGTTCAGATATTCCTTTGAATGCTCTGAATGTTCCGCAGGGAGCCGTCACAGTAACCGCTGGTGGAATTAATCTAGTAGAAGGAACAGACTACACGGTTGATTACAATCTGGGACGCGTAAAAATCTTGAATACGGGAATTCTTGAATCGAATACGCCCATTAAAATATCAATTGAAAGTAATTCAGTATTTGGATTCCAAGCGCGCTCTATGATGGGTGCACATTACAATTATCGCTTTAGTGATAAATTTAATTTAGGAGGAACCTGGATGAGAATGATGGAGCGGCCGGTGACACAAAAGGTGGATATTGGCAGTGAACCATTCAAAAACAATATTCTTGGTGTTGATTTGGCATTCAGAACGGATGTGCCCTTTTTAACGAAGTTGGTGGATATACTTCCAGTGATTTCTACAAATCAAAAGTCAACGTTCTCTTTTACTGGCGAATTTGCGCACCTAATTCCGGGTCAGCCTAGAGCCATCAACAAAGATGGTACATCTTACATTGATGACTTTGAAGGTTCTCAAAGCACCATTGATCTTCGTGCTATAACAGCTTGGCGTTTGGCATCCATTCCCCAAGGACAGCCCGATTTATTTCCAGAAGCTGTCAATCAAAATCTTTCGGCTGGATATAAACGATCAAAAACATGTTGGTACTTGATTGACCCATTGTTTTACCAAAGTAATTCCTTAACTCCTCAGCACATAAAAGACAACCCTGAAATGTTGGCAGATAGTCGGATGCGCTTGGTGAATCAAACAGATGTGTTCCCGAATCTTCAGCAGCAATACGGTTCAGTTCCTAACATTCCAATTCTTGAACTGGCCTATTACCCCAAGGAAAGAGGAATGTATAACTACGATACAACCAACACCGTAAATACTGATGGAACGTGGGTGAATCCCGAAAATCGCTGGGGAGGAATCATGCGAGCACTTTCCACCAATGACTTTGAGCAAACCAATATTGAATTTATTCAGTTCTGGGTCTTGGATCCTTTTAATGAAGACGCAGAGAATGTCAATCCTGCTGCACAACATTCTGGTGGTGATCTTTATTTCAACTTGGGTAACATTTCAGAAGATGCATTGCCAGATTCAAGAAAAAGTTTTGAGAATGGATTGCCTCCAACAGGGTCATCTATCAATGATGACTTAGACACAACAGCATGGGCTAGGGTATCAACGCAGCAGGTTGTTGTTAATGCATTTGACACAGATCCAGCTTCGCGTACTAATCAGGATATTGGATTGGACGGATGGAGTAATCAACAAGAACGAACAGCATTTCAAAATTATGTGAATTGGGTCAATAATAACCCAACGTTAGATGCTGCTACGAAGGCCAAAATGATAAATGACCCTTCGAATGATGATTTTAACTTTTACCGCGATGATAATTATGATTCTCAAGAGTTAAATATTCTTCAGCGTTATAAGAAATACAATGGCATGGAGGGTAATTCGCCAACTACTGAAATGTCTGATACTGCCAATGCGGACGGATATCCTACACAAGGCACAAACATGCCTGACTTAGAAGACATTAATCAGGACAACAACTTAGCCCAAACTGAAAGTTACTTCCAATACAAAGTAAGTATGCGACCAAATGACATGGTTGTAGGTCAGAATTACATTACGAATGTTCAGGAATATACAAATGGTACAAAAACCGAAAAATGGTATCAGTTCAAAATTCCAATTCGCGATTTCGAGAAAAAAGTAAATGGTATTTTAGATTTTAGGTCCATTCGTTTCATGAGAATGTACATGAAAGGATTTGACGAAGAGGTACTTTTGCGTTTTGCTAGACTCGAGTTGATTAGAGGAGAATGGCGCCGTTATTTGGAGGATCTTACACAACCTGGAGAAAGCGTACAAACGGATCCAAATCTCACTACTTTTAACATTGCAGCGGTCAATGTAGAAGAAAATGACCAGCGCAGCCCTGTAAAATATGAAATTCCTCCCGGTATTACTCGCGAGATAGACCCTTCGCAAACATTTCAGCGACAGTTGAATGAACAGTCGTTGGTGCTAGATATCTGTAACCTTCAAGATGGTGATGCGCGTGCTGCATATAAAAATGTGCAGTTTGATGTCCGGACTTACAAAAAATTGAAAATGTTTGTGCACGCAGAAGAAGTTTTGTCTACAGTGCCACTTAAAGATGAAGACCTCACACTATTTGTGAGATTGGGGACAGACTTCGTTGACAATTATTATGAATACGAACTCCCACTTTACAAAACAAATTGGGGAGCAACCTTGCCTGAAGATATTTGGCCAGAACTCAATAACATGGAAATTGTTTTTGATGATCTCCTCGGCCTTAAGAAGAAACGCAATGATCTAATTGATGGAGGCAGCACCTCAGTTTCCTATGTTTTGGAATATTCAGATATAGATCCTAATAATCCAAATCGAAAGATAAAAGTGAAGGGAAGTCCAAATTTACAAGGGGTTAAAACCTTGATGATTGGCGTTCGAAATCCAGGCAAAAACACGAATGATACTTGGCCAGACGACGGCATGGCAAAGTGTGTCAATGTTTGGATAAATGAGTTACGTTTAACGGATTTCGTGAGTGAAGGTGGTTCAGCTGCTGTTGCGCAAATGCAAGTTCAATTAGCTGATTTTGCCAATGTTTCAATGTCAGGGAATTATTCTGGGATCAATTGGGGAAGTGTTGAAAGTAGGGTACAGGATCGTCAGCGAAATGAACGAATTGGGGTCGATATGAACTCTAATGTGCAGCTTGGTCAATTTTTTGGAAAGCGTGCAGGCGTATCTCTGCCATTCTTCTATGGCTATTCTCTTGGAATAATAAATCCTGAGTACGATCCCTTCAATCCAGATGTGCGACTTTCTAGCTATGACTTGGATAAAAGAAAGGAACGTGCGAGAGCGGGGCAAGATTTTACAGAACGAAAATCATATAATTTCACCAATGTTAGGAAAGAAGTGAAAGCCGGAGCGAAGCCACACTTCTGGAGAATTTCTAACTGGTCGTCAAGCTACGCTTATTCTGAAAATATGCGCCGTGATTTCAATACAAATTACGATCGAACCAAAACATGGACAGGTGGGTTGAATTACAATTATTCATTTACAGCGAAGCCTATTGAACCATTTAAGAAAGTGAAATTTGTTCAAAAGTCGAAATGGTTCGCGTTGATTAAGGATATGAACTTCTTTTTGACACCGAAAAATATTTCCTTCACAAATGACTTATTGCGATCGTACAATGAAAGACAGGTCAGAAACAATTTAGTTCCCGACTATGAATTCAACCCTGTTTATGTAAAGCGTTTTAACTGGAACCGAAGCTATAATTTTGGATATGATCTAACAAAAAATTTAAAAGCGACGTTCAGTGCGACCAACCGTTCAATTTTTGAGGAAGGGGATGGACGTGTCGATAAAAAGGGAGATCCATTGAGTTACCAGGTGTTCATGGATACTGTCCGTTCTCAAATGTCAACCTTTGGAAAGACAATGGATTATTCTCACAATTACAGTGTGAATTTCAATTTACCTCTAGATAAATTGCCAATCACTGATTGGATGACTGCCAATGTAAAATATGGTGGTACTTACAATTGGATGCGCGCTCCTTTGGGACAATCAGAATTTGGGAATACAATTCAAAACAATCGTACGGTGAATATGACCGCACAAATGAATTTCACAAACCTTTACAATAAAGTTCCATTCTTTAAAAAGGTCAATTTAGACGGGAAAGCAGCAAGGGGAGCTGTGGGTTCAAAGGATGTAGGAGGAAGGGTTACAGGTCAGCAGCAAACACCTAAAAAGGAGGAAATCAAACCGCCAAAACCTGAGTCTGAAATGACTGAGAAAGAGAAGAAGAAGTGGGAGAAGGAGAAAAAACGATTAGAAAGAAAAGCGGAAAACGAAAAAAAACGTGGAGGTAAGGTTCATCCAGTTGCAGGGTTTATTGCAAGAGCGATTATGACAGTTCGAAATGTATCCGGCACTTATTCTTTAACGGATGGAACAATGCTTCCTGGCTACAATCAGGAATCGAGTGTGCTCGGGTTTAATAATAACTTCAGTGCGCCACTCAGTGGTTTTGTCTTTGGTCAACAGCGCTATGATTTCTGGGGAAGAGAAACAGGATACAATATTGCGACCACTTCAGCAAACAATGGTTGGTTGGTTCAAAACCAAGATTTAAATAAACAATACACAATTACGCATTCTCAAAACCTAAATTTAAGGGCTTCTCTCGAGCCAATGAAGGATGTAACTATCGAATTGACGGCAAATAGAACCTTTGGAAATAATTCCAACGAATTTTTCCGTTGGAATGAATCGACTCAGCAATATGAAAGTCAGAGTAAGGTAGAAACAGGAACCTTGACTTATACGAATATCACTTTTGGATCGGCATTTGCTCTGATTTCAAAAGATTTTTCTTCGGCAACATTTGATAGAGTTCGCACTGGAAGAGAGGAAGTGTCCGCCTTATTAGGACAATCAAATACCAATTCTAATCAGCTGACATCAGGCTATTATTCTGGTTATGGTGGAACACAACAAGAAGTGGTCGTTGGTGCCTTCTTGACAGCATACTCCAATCGTCCTGTATCTGCTTCCAATATAAATCCAGTTAAAAATACGCCATTGCCAAACTGGGCCATTAATTACAATGGGTTAACAAAATTTGAGTTTGCGAAGAAATATGTCAAGAATTTCGTTATTCGTCATGCTTATAGTTCAACAGTGAGTGTTACAGGTCTTCAAACAAATTTAAATGCAGCATTTGATAACAATGGAAATGCGACGACTTTGGATATCAATAACAATTTTATTGCATCTCGACAAATACAGAATGTCACACTTACAGAACGATTCTCACCATTATTAGGTTTTGATGCAACATGGAACATTAAAGGGCAAGGATTAATAACCAAATTCGAATACAAAAAAGATCGAAGCGCAACGCTTTCACTGAATAACAATCAAATTACTGAAGTTCTTGGTAGTGAATGGGTGATTGGTTCTGGATATAAATTTGAAAAAGTGAAATTGCCAATTGAAAAAATTCCTGCAAGTGCTTTAAATCTTCGTTTTGACTTGTCATTTAGAGACAATCTAACAGTTGTAAGAAAGATTGTTGAAAACACCAATCAGGCAACTGCAGGTCAACGAGTTGTTTCGATCAAGTCATCTGCAGATTACAATGTCACTCAAAACTTAACAGTTCAGATATATTACGACCAGGTTATCAATACACCAAAGATCGCAACATCTTTCCCAACGGGGAATATGAGCACAGGAATTCGCTTGAGATTTAACCTTGCTGGAGTGCAATAATGACGCAGATCAGACCAGCAATAAAGGGAGACGAAAATGCCATTATGGAGTTAATCCAAGCATTGGCGGAATATGAAAAGGCCCCGGAACAAGTTGTAAATACAGCTGAAGCATTGGGCCAGCACCTGTTTGAGGAAGAAATCTGCAAAGCACTGGTTGTTGAGAATGAACAGAAGATTATTGGCTTTGCACTGTACTTCACCAATTATTCTACTTGGAAAGGAAAATGTTTGTACCTAGAAGATTTCTATGTTTTACCAGAATATCGTGGCACTGGAATTGGATCGACGTTGTTTGATGCCGTTGTTGAAATTGCTCAAAAAAGTGGTGTTAAACGAATGGATTGGCAAGTGCTCGAATGGAATGAACCTGCAATCAAGTTTTATGAAAAGAAAAACGCTGTGTTAGATCCAGAATGGGTCAATGGGCGATTATTCTTTTAATTCGGAGCGATCAATTTTTTTTAAACTTCTTTTTTACTTTTAATTTTGCATCAAATTTCGAACGGATGAAAGTATTCAAATTTGGCGGTGCTTCTGTAAAAGATCCTGCAGCTGTGCGCAATGTTTCAGGCATCTTATCTCTTTATGAAGGGGAAAAGCTAGTAATTGTAGTTTCAGCAATGGGCAAAACTACAAATAAGCTTGAAGAAGTTGTTAAAGCATCTCAGAACAGGGATCGCAAGATGTTTATGGCGCTAGTGGATGATCTTTATGCTTTTCATATGCACATCATGGGCGAGCTTTTTCAGGAAAAACATTATGCTGTTTACAATAAGGTTGAAGAAATTTTTGAAAAATTAAAAGAACGATTTTCTGAACCATTTCCGGATAATTTTAGCTTTGAATATGATCAGATCGTTTCTTTGGGCGAATTACTCTCTTCACATATTGTTGCTGCATTTTTATTTGAACAAGGACACTCAGCGGCATGGGTAGATGCTCGAAAATTGATCAGAACTAATCATCAATACCAAGAAGGAAATGTAGATTGGAAAAAAACGGAAGAATTAATGAATGAAAGACTTCTTCCCGAATTTCAAAAGGTAGACATTCAAGTAACACAGGGCTTTATAGGTCATACAGACGAAGGGTTTACTACTACACTGGGAAGAGAGGGATCCGACTATACGGCAGGCATTTTTGCTTATTGCACAAACGCAGAAAGTGTGACCATTTGGAAGGATGTGCCTGGAATGTTAAATGCGGATCCGAAATGGTTTGACAATACAATCAAATTGGATAGTATTTCATTTAAAGAGGCAATTGAATTGTCTTATTACGGCGCTTCTGTAATTCACCCAAAAACTATTAAGCCCCTTCAAAATAAAGGAATCCCGCTCTATGTGAAATCATTCATTGATCCTCACGCTGATGGCACGGCGATTCAATCTTCAATGGAAAATGATCACCTTGTTCCTTCCTTTATTTTTAAAATGGATCAAGTTCTATTTTCTTTTACAACGAGGGATTTTTCATTCATTGTTGAGGAAAATTTAAGTGACATTTTTGATCGTTTGGCGAATGTCAATGCGAAAATAAACTTGATGCAAAATTCAGCACTCAATTTTTCTATCCTTTTGGACAGAAGTAAAGTGGATCCATTGAAAATAGTAGAACTTTTTAATGATACTTATGAAGTACGCTACAACGAAGGACTTGAATTGGTAACTATCCGTCATTATGATCAGGCAACAATTGATCGTGTGACAGAAAACAAGGACATCTTGTTGCAACAAAAATCGCGTCAAACGGCTCGATTAGTAATGAAAGACAAAGGATAAGAAGCACAAAATACCCTGTTCGTGGTAGTTGAAAGATTGGAACTAAGACTTACCTTTAGTGCGATACATTATGACTTCAAAACTCTCGTCCATACAGCCCGGAAAAAGCGTGATCGTCAATGAGATTGCTGATTCAGTTTTAAGACCAAAATTGATGGAAATGGGCGTGATTATAGGCCAAGAGTTAACTGTTCTATTCAGAGCGCCTTTTGGAGATCCAATCGCTGTTGATGTTAATGGGTATATGCTTTCATTGCGTTTGGATGAGGCAGCTTTGATTGAGGTGGTAGATCTCAACGAAGAAACAATTTCTTTTGAACCAGTAAGATGAAAATAGCGCTGCTGGGAAATCCGAATACTGGAAAAAGCTCAATATTCAATATGTTGACAGGCATGCGCCAACATGTTGGGAATTTTCCGGGAGTAACAGTTGACAAAAAGTTTGGAATTTTAAATTTAGGACAAGAAGATCATACTTTAATTGACCTTCCTGGCACATACAGTTTGTATCCTAGATCCAAAGATGAACAAGTGGTTTATGAGGTGCTATCGAACAAAAATCATGTTGATTTTCCAGATGT
>CAISOQ010000053.1 GCA_903887095.1 uncultured Flavobacteriia bacterium | reverse complement strand
CTCTGCCACAGCGCAATGCGCTACACCGTCACACCGTTGATCGACATATGGTCGAAACCGCAGTTCATGCCGCGCCTGTGAAATGACCTTCCAACATTAACAAGATAGCCAAGGACCTTGACATGTCAATGAATTTTAATCTTGGTCTTTTTTCTGGTACAGTTGCTACCGATTCTGACATAACAATTTATTTGGAGTCAAAGATAATGAATCAGAAAAGAACTTATTGTCCCTCGCCGTTGATCATAATCAATAAAGGTACAGTGAATCCTTTCACATAAAGTTTTGCATAAAAGGAGAAAAGACCTTTCGGTAATTCCATCGAATTGCTGAAGTTTAAACGAATCGAATTGTTAGGCAGAATGATTGGCTCAAAATTCGCAATCAAATAATTGTTCTCTACTTCAATTCTTTCAATTTCAAGTTGGAGTGCACTTTTGTTTGTAAACTCAATGGTTCGCAATAGACTGTCTTTCGTTCCGATTTTGGCGAGATCGATAGTGCGTGTTGAAAGTGATGTAATGAATAATAAACTATCTTCTTTTATATAATCAACAGATTGAATTTCTATTTTTCGTTCAATGGCTGCAGATCTAGAATAAACAGAGTTTTTCTGATCATGGAAATTATCACTCGTTAGCTTGTTTGCTGTGTATTCTCCAAATGGCACTTGGGTAAATTGGACTTTTCCTCCATTGGCGGCGTTACCATCCAAATACGGTACAAAAACACCATTATCAAATTCTCTCAGGTAATTAACTAAAGATGAAATACGGCGTTTTGTCAAGTTAACGTTATAGTCCGTTTTGGCGAGTGGACTGGCAAATCCCTTCACCGTGAGATTTATCTTTGACCCATTTTTTAATTCTTCCAAGAGCAAATCCCTGAACAATTCTAAATCCTTTACTCCTTGATCAACATATTCAATGAAAAAATTCTCAATGTCTTCTTTGGCAATTTCTGCTTTAACTGGCTCCAAACCTGTGGAATACTCTGTTTGATATTTATCAAGCATTGCTCTGTATTCACTGTATCCATTGATATAATTGACATGTGTCAAGGTGTCTCGCGACTTTGGGTCAGGACAATCATTATGGAAATAAAGTGTTACAGGCAGTCGCTTACTCAATTCAGCTAAGCTTTCCTTTTTTGGTTGAATAGAATCCTTTTGCTCGATCACAATAGGAGGAGGGACTGGGTAGGCAGAAAAAATATCTGTGCAGCACGTTGGGTTTTTACTAAAATAGACCCCAATTCGATTGCTGGTAAAATACGCAGTGTCAAGATCTTTAAAGAAATAAGTATCATTGGCTGGATTGTTATAGGGTTGGCCAATATTTTCAGGATTGCTAAATTGCTCCTTATATTCCGAAGCAAAAATGTCATAGCCACCAAATCCGTCGTGCCAATTCGAGGAAAAATACAGTCGGTGTTCTGTTGTGTCATACCACGGACAAATTTCGTTGTCCACTGAGTTCAAGGCTTTGATGTTAATAGGTTTTGAATATTGATTTCCATTTTTTATAACAGAATACCAGATGTCCATTCCGCCTGCGCCTCCCTCCCGATCAGAAGCGAAGAAAAGAATTTCTTCATCACCCAATTGGGTAACGTAAGGCATTGTATTGTTTGATCCTTGCGCGTTAATAATTGTTCCAAGTGAATCAATGCGAGAAACCCGACCATTCGCATAATTTGCCACCATGATCTTGCAGCGGTAATTGAATCCATCATCCTTACAAAGACTGAAATAAAAGCGAGTACCATCTTTGGAGTAAGCGCCATTACCAGAGCTCATTTCCTTAAAAATAACCTCTTTGATCAATGTTGGATCAGTAAAATTTTGGTTCTCTTTTTTGGATTTAAACAGTTTTGTCTTATAGCTTGTGGCATAGACTTCTTCGGTGCTATTTACAGAATCGGCTCGAAGCGAGGAAAAAATCAAACTGTTTTCATGCAATGCGTGACCAAATTCAGAGTCCTTTGTATTGACCTTTTCAGATAAATGAGTGAAGATAACATTTGCAGTATCTGATAAATTTGATTTTGCCCAAAGGCAAGATTCCATTTCTCGTTTTGCCTTGATGTAGATATAATTCTTTTTGTCCTTCGAAAAATTTGATTTGACTTTCTTAAACGTTTCGAGCGCAGCGTCATAATTTCCATTTTGTTTTTGCATCAACCCAAGATTGAGAAGTGACATAGGGTAGAGGCCACCTTCTTCACGTTCATACACTTTGGAGTAATAATATTCTGCTTTTCGATAGTCTTTATAGGCTCTTAACGTTTCTGCATATTTCCAAAGTATGGCTACCGAATTCGAATCAATTTGCATCGCCTTTTGGTACAATTCCGCGGCATAAAAAAAGTCTCCTTTGTTGTATTTTTCTTCCGCATATTTGAGGTAATTACCCAAATTCGATTGTGCACGAAGGAATCCTCCGAGTAAAAAAGTCAGCGCTATGATTATATATAATCTGGACATACGCGATGCAATGATTTACTCGGTTTGAAATGATTGAGTATATAACGAACAGCAAATTCGATTCCTCCACGGGCATTGCTTGCTGGAACTAATTTTGAAAAATTAATGTCGTAACTTATTCCTGCAAACCAAGCATTATAATCCATTCCAACAGACAGAATTGCCGCGTCACGATTACGGTAAAACAGACCACCATACACGGCTCGGTAATACCCCAATTTGTCAATGAGTGTGTATTTCATAGAAGAACCAGCTACTACTTCTCGGTATTTTCCTTGCAAAGAAAGGTTGAATGTAGGAACAAGATCCCAATCAACATCAAGTTTGTAGAGGCCTTTAGCAAATAAGTTTAATCGGATGTCACGGTTTATTTTAGTTCCGTAAAATCCTTGATTCGGTCGATTGATATTATAAAAACCGATTCCAGCACTTACTTTTTGTCGCTTGTTTCGATAATACTCGTAAACTGCTCCTGTTCCAATTGAGAAGTTTGTTTTACGATCCGTTTGAAAATTTTCGTTTGTTGGAAGTGTTGGATCAAAAGATATCCCATTAAACTGATTGTCAAAATACAATTGATCCCAATTGACTTGCCGGTGATTCATTCCAAAATTGACACCAGGTCTGATTGTATGCACAGAATCTTTAGACAATTTAATCAGGTAAGAACCATTTGCTTGAATTTCAATCGTTCTCAGTTTTCCATCCCCTGAAACATCGTTAAAAAACAAAATGCCATAGCCCACATTTCGATTCGAGTAGATTTTGGAATCCGCAGAAATTGATAACGTACTAAATGGAATTGTTACGCTTTTCCATTGGTTTCTATAATTGGCAACGAAGCGATAGTCACCACTAAAATGCCCAGCATTTCCTGGATTTTGAAACAAAGGAATGTCGTTGAATTGCGACCAATGAATATCTTGGGAGAAAAATCTTCCAACTGTAAAAAACAAGACAACTATCAGAATTACCTTTTGCATCATGGTTTGTAAACGCACATTGAAGATACAATAAATTACTGATGTAGGTTTGATTGAAAATAAATTTGGAAGTTGAATTTAATAATTGTAATTTCTCAGAACTGAATGTAGTTATGGCATTTAAAGATTTAGAGCCCGACTACTGCTGCTGCCGAAAAAAAACTTTTTGGTTGATACCACTCTATCCGTTTTCGCATTTGTGCGAAAATCCATTGAATGAAAATTCAAGGAATCAAAGTTAAATCTACTCATGTTTGAATACGTAGTTCTGCTTAAATCAAGATATTTCTCGCAGTATACCTAAGAAGTCATACAAGATAGTCAGACCTTCGTTGAAGAATAAATTTGAATCGACATGGAACCTCAACAAAAAGTAAGGACGACTGGTAAGCTCAGCTCCGGTGCCTTTTTGTTTATGTTTACTTTCTTTTTTGCATTAAATGGGAATACTCAAATATTCAATGCTTCGTATAGTCAAATTAGCATGGGTGGCGCTGGAGTTACGATTACTGCAAAGGTTGGATCAGGACTGTCCGTAAATGACATTGTTTTATATCAAAATGTCATTACAATTTCAGGCCAGCAAATTGATGCAATAGTTCGAACCCAAGAACTCAGCAATGTATCAACATTTACGACCTATGATTATACAGGAACAACGAATGCGGCAAATAATCTTCCAAGTTTTTTCTCCCCTCAGTTTTCTTTCGGTTCGGGCGGTGGATATGCTGTGTTTAAAATTCAATTTATACTCGGTGGATCGTATAATAATTCCACGAATACAGGAACATTAGTAACCCTGCAGAATATTCGTCTAAACACCTATGATCTCGATGGTAATGGCAGTTCAGGAACGAATCAATACGCTGAATTTGGAGGGTTCTCGAGTTATGAATTGGGAAGTCCAACAAATTTATCAATGACATACAATTCTACCTTGGGATTGACGAAGTTTAGAACCTCTCTTTCTACCAATACGATTGATGTCACAGACGTAAAAAATAGAGTTCGAGTGACTTATGATTACTTGTCAGAATTTGTAACAAAATTAGGGTCAGGAGGCAGTGGGGCAGCTTATTTTTTCCTTGACTTTTCTGCGGGTTCAACCTTTACAACAGCCGTGTCTTATACTGCGCCGGTATTAGATTTGAATACAGTTACCTCAGGTTTGGATAATTCAGCAGTCATAATTGCACCAAGTTCGGCATTCTTCACATACGGAGGGGCTAATATTACTTTTAGTGGTTCAACCTTGGATAATTTGAAACTGTCATTTACTTCAAGTCAGATATATGATGGAGCAAATGAATTACTGGTCTTTAATGGAGCTAGCAGTGGTGGACCTATTCCTTTAAATTTTACGAACGGACAAGTTTTTAGTAACATCCAAATCGGTGGGGTTACATATGCCGTTACAGCAACAGTTAGTGGAGGAGTGTCTACTTTAACTTTTGTGAAAAGTGATGGCTCAGGAATGACTTTGGCACAAGATGAAGCACTTCTGGATGCATTTGTTTATTCAAATACTTCTTCCAACGCAACTATAGCTACACGTGTGTTTACTGTTACGACGCTTGCTGGTTCATTTGAAACTGCAGCCGCAAAATTCTATTTAACCATTTCATCATCATTGCCAACAGAAATGATTTCATTTAACGCTGACTGTAACGAAGAAGAGGTTCAGTTAGAATGGACGATGGCAGGTGAAAACAGCATTTTTTCGTATACACTAGAAAAAAGTTTAGATGGATTGGAATGGTCAATCGCTGATGTAATTGAAGACATAGGCACGAGTGCTGAAATGCGAACCTATCACGCAACGGACGAACTTTCGAATCAAGGATCGTCGACGTATTACCGCATCGTGCAAGAAGATCTGGACGGAAATAAAAAAACATACAATCCGATTAGTATCAATTGCAATGCAAAAAACTTTAATGTTAACGTTTATCCAAATCCAATTCAGGGGGATTTTTACATTGAATTATACACCGCAGACTCTCAATTGACAACTTTTCATTTGTTCGATGCAACAGGTGTGGCTAAAATGTCCTGGCAACAGCAAATTGAAAAAGGTGCAAATGTCATACTTGTTAGCGGTAATGATTTGGTGAATGGACTTTATTATTTGAGCATAGACCATTTTTCTTCATCAAAACCACTCATGGTTATTAAATGATACTTGGTTATTCAGCGCTTAATATTAAGAACATAACGATTACTATCAAAAGGAAAAGCAGGTAAAGCTTAGGATCTTGATAAATAGGTCGCTTCCCACGCTTTGTAAGCAATGTGTAATCCTTATAGATTTGAGAAAAATCTTTGTAACGATCTATTTGAACCTTTGTAGGTTCGATTTTTTTATTGGTTCTATTGACGGAGAATTTTCTCATTTTTTTTCACTCCATTTCTTGTTTAATTTTTCAAGAATGCGATAAACACGCATTTTTGCATTTGCTTCGGTGATATTGTAGATGTCGGCAATCTCCTTGAAGCTCATTTCTTGAAAAAAACGCAATTCAACTAGGTCGAGTTGCTCTTGTTCAAGTTCATTTAATAACTGCACCAATTGTTCCTGATCATCCACAGACATATATCCAGTGATCTGTGCTTCATCAAACAACCCAGTTAGTTTGCGTTCTTCAATTTCAACTGAATAAGCATTTTTCTGTTTTCTGAAGAACATATTCACCTCGTTTTGGGCAATACGAAATAACCAAGAAGAGAATGAAAGTCCGCGGTCTTCGTATTTCTGAATATTCGCCATTGCTTTTATAAACGTTTGCTGGCTAAGGTCGCCCGCATCATCTACATTCCCGCCAAGACGCTTATAAATAAAGCGGAAAATAACATCGAAATACCTTTGGTATAATTGTCCGAAATAATGCGCATCTTCTTTGGCAAGTGCGATGATTTCGCTCTCACTCAATTCTGCTGTATTTTTCTTCTTTCGAAACAATTTTTATTCTGAAAATGCACAATAAACAAAAAGTAACATTAAGGAGTAGAAAGCGATACAGGAATAATCTTTCCGTTCATCCATTGATGTCCCTTTAAGGCAAAATCAGCAATGAATTCGGCCATTTTTTCAGCACTGACAGGAGCTTGATAGCCAGGGAATGCCTCTTCTAACATTTCAGTTTGAGCTGCTCCCAAGCAAAGGCAATTCATTTTTATAGTACTCTCTTTATATTCTTCTGCGAAAAGTTCTGTGAAAGAGCATACGGCTGCTTTCGAAGTGGAGTAAGCTGTAAGTCCAGCAAATTTAACAGTCCCCTGATAACCTCCCATCGAGCTGATGTTCACAATATGTGCTCCTTTTGCATTCAAAGTCGGCAAGGCTGCCTGCACAGTTTCAATGACACCAATGACATTTACTTGGTAGCTTTTTTGCAAATCTTCCTCTGTGAGTTCAGGAAATGGCTTATTGACCAAATACCCTGCATTGTTTATTAAAACATCAATTTTTTGCAGGTCTGAAAAGACAGATGTTGCCTGCTGAAAAACGTTTTTCGAAAGATCAAAAGAATAAAAATCGACATTGTCAATTCCTTCAAATTGACGTTGCATTTCTGATGTGTTTCTTGAAAGTGCAATAACTCTGTGCTTTTCGTTTTGAGCGAATAGTTTTACTAATTCAGCACCAATTCCTCTGCTCGCACCAACAATTACAATTGTTTTTTTATTCATCGAAACTAAAGATTAACTCTTCACTTGTTGGATGAGCCTGGCAAGTCAAAATATATCCTTGTTCTACCTCTTCATCTGTCAATGCATAATTGGCTTTCATCATTG
>CAISOQ010000052.1 GCA_903887095.1 uncultured Flavobacteriia bacterium | reverse complement strand
CTAAAAAGTTGCATATTGAAGCAACAAACAATTAAGGGGTACTTTTTCACATGTTATAAGTGATTTAAAACACTCATTTTTAATTAAATAATCCGTTTATTAACAGTTACTCAAAAAACCTAAAATTGTATATGTTTTTATGTGTTTTATAAACATTCATATGCTGATTAGTAAGGATAAAAAAACAATATGTTCCACTTTCTTCTCTTGCATATATCATCTCTATTTTAGCTTATACAAATTGTTAGAGTAACAATCAAAAACATTTGATAAGTTATAAACCGCTATTAACAGATAGTGCAGTTTAAGTATTGATAACCCCCACTATTTTATTCCCATTTTATAAGGTGTTTATAAATATGTAAAAGCACAATTGTTTAAAAGTTGATACAATTGTTAGTAAGACTTACCTTTGTTAAAAATCATAATTATGCAACAGAAAATCATTCCAATTGGAGCGGATCATGCCGGGTTTACACTGAAAGAAACCATAATAAAACACTTAGAATCAAAAGGCTATGATGTTAAAGACTTTGGTTGTTTTTCAGAAGCAAGTATTGATTATCCTGATTACGCTCACCCGGTTGCAGAAATGGTTGAAAACAATAGCGGAACTATAGGTATTTTAATTTGTGGATCAGGAAATGGTATAAACATGACCGCAAACAAACACCAGGGAATCAGAAGCGCGCTTTGTTGGAAAAAAGAAATAGCCGAATTAGCAAGACAGCACAACAACGCAAACATTATTACCCTTCCTGCTCGTTTTATAACAGAGGGAGAAGCTATAGAAATGGTGGATGTGTTTTTAGCCACAGAATTCGAAGGTGGAAGACATCAAAACAGAATTGACAAAATAGCTTGTCAATAGCTTATTCAGCAAGCAAAGAACGAATCAAAGAGTCTGTTTCAACAGTATACTCTTCATAATACTTTCCTGTTCCAGGACCATTAAATCCTGTGTGTACTTTTTTAACAGAACCATCTTTTCCAATAAATATAGCCGTTGGAAAAGAGATTATTTGATTTAACATGTTAAAATGTTGAGAAGCTAACCCTTTATTTGCTGAGCCACCTAATAAATAAGTGAAAGAAACATTTAATCGTTGTTGAAGTGTTTTTATTCTTTCAAGCTGTTGCTTTTCATCATTGCCTGATTCATAACAAACAGAAATTATTTCTAATCCTTGTGAGTGATATTTGTCGTACAATGTTTTAAAATAACGTGACTCATCCATACAATTCGGACACCAGGTTCCCATTATTTGAATGATGAAAACCTTGTTTGAATCAGAAGGATTAGGAAAAGTATAATAGTCTCTGTCTAAATTTTTAAACTTGAACGTAATAGGATCATTTTTAACTAAATAGGTTAACGAATCCGGATCTCGCATTTCAAAAGAGTCGTTGTAAACTGCTGACCAATTTCCTTGCCAATGCTTACCGCTGTAAAACTTCCCTGTAATTTCATTATTGTAAAACTTCCCTGTAAAAAGAAACGCGTGAGAACCATCAAAACAAGAAAGGTAAATACTGTCGCCCACCACATTTCCATCTAAATACCTAAAATCTCCTGTTTCTGTTAAAAAGGTTCCTTGAAGACCGTTACCAAATTGTTTGAACAAGCCAACAGCTTTATAAGCGCCATCTTTACCAGGTTCAAAAGTTGTTTCCCAGCGGCCATTAATGTTTACGCTTTGTGTTGAGCTCATAAATAGCTTTGGATTATTGAAGCGTTTTGAATACCCTTTTAACAACACACATGGAATTCTATAATTGCTGGATTTGTTTGGGTTGATCCAATAACCATTTAGCGTGCTTTTGTTGCTTATTTTAAAAATCATTTTTGTTGCAAACGCCGGAAAATCAATGCGCAGAGAGTCATTTTCCACATAATCATTAATCAACGTTATACGCTCGTCTCCATTTATGACTGTATAACTATAACCTGTTTTTGAAGTAGCGTCTTTAGTAATTGAAAATTCAAACGGAAGCGATGTGCTTTCATTAAGTTTTAAATATCCTGTCCAAGAACCGGTGTTTACTTTGATTTTTTGTGACTTACAAAGAACCATGTTTGAACACGCTAAAAATAAAATAGATAAAAAAAGCAGTTTGTGCATGTTCAATCAACTTGTGAGAAAGCGAAAATACTACTTTTTAAAAGTAACTTTATGCTTTCATGCAACCTTTTTTAATGTAATGGAGTCTTCAAAAAGCGCTGTTATGGATGATGCAACTTTGATCATAGAATGTGTGAAAGGCAATGTCCGTGCGCAAAAAGCGTTGTTTGAAAGGTTTGCTCGAAAAATGATGGGTGTTTGCTTGCGCTATTGTAAAAACACAGATCAAGCGGAAGATGTTTTACAAGACGGCTTTGTGAAAGTCTTTTCTAAACTAAAGGATTTTAAACAAGAAGGCTCTTTAGAGGGCTGGATTAGGAGGGTAATGGTAAACACAGCCCTTGATCAGATTAGAAAAGATTTAAAAATACTTGGAGACACGAACATAGATGATGTAGCATTTAAAATAGAAGGAACCGAGCACTTGTTTGCACAACTTGCTGCTGCCGACTTAATGTTGCTCATACAGTCAATGCCCGAAGGATATAAAGTAGTGTTTAACATGTTTGCTATAGAGGGATATTCACATCAAGAAATAGCGTCAACACTTGGAATAAGCGAAAACACATCAAAATCCCAGTATTCAAGAGCTAGAGCATACTTAAGAGAGAGAATAGAAAATAAATAAAGTGGAAAAAAAGGATCTTATAAAAGACGTTTTTAAAGAAAAGCTTGAGGGCTTTGAGGCGGACGTGCGGCCTGATCTTTGGAACACGCTTTCTTCAAAAGTTTCCTCAACCACTGCAACGTCTGCATCAAGCGGTGTTTCATTCTTATCAAAAGCGATTATAGGAACCTCTTTAGCGAGTGTTGTTTTAGTTTCTGCTTATTTTTTATTGAAAGACCAGTCTTCGTCTGTTAACAAAGTGAATTCAACGAGTTCAACAAATAAAGTGTTAGTTGAAAAAGCGAATACTGATAAACAAACAAAGAGCTTAGATTCCGAAAAACAAAACGCTTTGAAGCAAGAAGAAATAAAGCCTGAAAAGAATCATAGCGTTATATTAGAATCAGTTATTATTACTGAACCTATCGAGATTGATAACACACCAGTAATTCATCTCAAAAACGAAGTTGAACCATCAATTGTTTTAGTAGATGAAGCGGAGAATCAATCAATTTTACCTGAAACAACTAAAGAAGCACAACCACAATTAAAAGAAAATCCAGCAGAGACAATTGCAACAGCACCCGCATCAAAGATTGAAGATTTACCAAATATCTTCACACCAAATGGTGACGGAGCAAATGATTTTTTAGAAATAAAATCGTCTGATTTAATGGAGTTTAGTTTGGTGGTGATAGATGGTAAAAATAAAATAGTTTTTTCTTCTCAAGACCCGGGCTTTAAATGGGATGGCACATTAATGAATGGAGACGAAGCGCCATCGGGAAATTATATTTATTATGTTACGGCCAAGGATGCACAAGGTGGGGCTGTTACCCGATCAAGCAGCTTGATGATTCGACGCTGATAACTGAACAGCCTTTACACCTTTAAAAAACAAAAACAACCCTGCCGTTATAAAAAAATGTGACGCATCGTTTTTATCGATCCAAGGATGAATGTTTATCTTCCCCAAAAAGAAAACAGCACTTGGAAGCATAGCTAATACGCCTTGATAAATGTATTTCATTTCAGGCTGTATTGTCTTACTGAATTGATAACCCAATAGTCCAGCAGACAAAACCACACCCACAATTGTATTTATAGCAATAGGCAAAAAGGGAAGGGCGGGTTTAGTGTATATAGGTAAAAACAGTAGAATATACACAAAAACAAGGTAAACAACGATTAATTTGAGAAACGAAAAAAGCGTGTAGCGCCGTTTGATTGTTGGATCTTTTACCAGGCTAATCATTGCTTTTTCAATCAAATAGATAGAGTAGACACCTGTAATCCAAGTAAATAATTTCCCCCAAGGGCCAAAATATGTATAGAGTCCATGTCCTAATCCACCGGCAAAAGAGCTGATACCAAAAATCAGGAAAAATAAATACCAAAAACGATGAAATTCAGATTCTTTTCGATGCGCGTAGAGGGTGTATGCGAAAAACAGACATGCGCCCGCCATCAGCGTATCTGTAATTAATACATTAGGCTCACATATGTCAAGATTAAACAATGTGACATGGATTTTATCAAAATCTTTCCCAATCAACATGTGGTCACTTTTCAACAAAATTCCCCGACCTAAGTCGGGGAATCGAAGAGGTCTCGAGCGGATTCGAACCGCTGTAGACGGTTTTGCAGACCGGTGCCTAGCCGCTCGGCCACGAGACCATTTTCAGTGCAGCAAATGTAGTAAAATTTATTTTATGCGGAAAAATTGAAGAAAACAATGTGTATGTGCGGTTTTTGAGGGGGCAGCACCCTTGAACGGTACGCTATAGTGTCGGAAATTTGAATCCTATTCAACCACGCTATGAGGATATTTTTATTGGTAAGCATTTTTTATGCAATTAATGTTTTTTCACAGACAGTATTAGACTGGAATACCAACAATATCGGTGTTAACACATTTACACCAAACAATTCTTCTGGGGCATCAGTAACAATTAGTGGTACCGGATTTAATACTCTTCAAGGGGCCTCCCCTCGCTATAATACTGGTTATTCAGGCTTACCAAATTGGAGCATGAATGGATTAGGATTAGGAGCTGACTTTGTAAATACATCAAGCTCTATAATTGTTGATGTTACATTTGCAGTTCCACCATGTGGTGATTTAAGGTTTAACGTTCATGACCTTGATGGTTCGACATCAGGCAATATATTCGAGGATAAAATTATAATCGACACTTGGGATCAAAATAATACCGCTATTCCAATTAATTCAACAAATTTTATTTTTGGTACATCGAGTTTTTGCGGAGGCGCTCTGTACTATGGAGGAAATAATTTATTAAACACGCAAATAGGAAGATGTCAAAATGGTGCCTATAACGCAAACAGTTACGGAAGTGTAGGTTCGGCGGTTCAGGTAACTTTGAAATCTCCAACGACAAAAATAAAAAGAGTAAGAATCACCTATACGTCTGCCAAGGGCGCATCGCCTGATGTAAATGCGTATTTTACAGGGACAAACCCCTCTTATGAGAACATTGTTATTGGAAATATTTCTTTAATACCCGCCGCAATAACGGCTCCTTCTGTATCTGGGTCTTCGCCAATTTGTGCCGGATCAAACTCAACTTTGAACGCATCAGGCTCATTCACAAGCTACAACTGGAGCACAGGGCAGTCGGGGGCATCTCTATCCGTTTCTCCGATCGCTAGCACAACCTACACCGTGACTGGAACCAATTCATCAGGCTGCACAGCGTCAAACACATTGACAGTAAACACGAAGCCGCTGCCTGTTGCTAGTGCGTCTGTGGACGATGCGAGTATTTGTAATAATCAACAAATTTCTCTTTCATCAGTGCCAAACTCTAATACAACAACATCGACATACAATTTTGAAGGCTCTAATCCTTTTACATTTGTTAATGACGGCGGAACGATTTCTTGGAGATACGGAACGTTTACTAAATGTAGCGGCTCAAACGCTATTTATATTGGAACCGCCACAACCAATAATAATTATGCAACCTTTCAGGCCTCTGTTGATTTTGCATATATAGATATTCCAATCACGGAATGTAATGCGACCCTTTCCTTTAATTGGAAATGTGCAGGAAAATCAACGGATAACTTGAGTGTTTGGGTGGTTCCTGTTTCAACAACACTAGTGGGAGGAACACAACTGGTTAATGGAGGCAACATTATTAAGTTGGGAGGTGATTATTGGAACGCAGGAAGCAGCTGTAATACTGTTACAAGTTTAAATTTAATACAGGGCTGGGTAACGAAGGGTCAAACAGTTAGGCTCGTGTTTCAAGCTAAGAATGCTTCAGCAGTGTCGGTGACAAATACCGCCCCAATGATTGATGATGTGGCTGTTGTTCAGTCTTCTAGTTATAATTATTCATGGACTTCAAGTGCAACATCATTTTCATCAATACTCCAAAACCCAACAAATACACCAGCGCTTTCGACAACCTATTCTGTGACGGTTACAGATTGTGGAGGATGTTCTAAGACGGCAAATGTCGCTGTATCAATTGATCCTTGCCCATTGCCTGTTGAATTGGTTTCATTTGAAGGAAAATGTACTGAAAATAAACAGGCTCTAGCATGGCAAACAGCATCAGAACATAACAACGATTACTTCACTTTAGAGCAAAGCGAAAACGGCGTTGATTTTTATCACCTAGAGAACGTTGTAGCAGTAGGAAACAGCTCAAGCATAATAACATATGAATATGAAATAGACAATTCGAGGGGTGGGGATTATTTTAGCCTTTCCCAAACGGACATGGATGGCCATATTGAAGTTTTTAACACAGTATATTTGGTCTGTGAAAAGCAAAGCAATGAGCTGTCTATTTTTCCTAACCCGGGAAATGAATTAATTGAAATAAGAACCCCACTTATACAAAACGAAGAGGTGAGCCTGGTTTTTACTGCGCTTGATGGAAGGGTAATATACAACCTTTCAATAGCGAAGAATGTTGACGCAAGAACCATTGATGTTTCTGCTTTTGAAGCGGGGGTGTATAATGTCTGCTTAGTTGATGTAAACGGAAATCTTTACGGCGAACGAAAACGATTCGTAAAACTCTAATATTACTACCCTTCAATAACTATAGCAACGTGATCTACGTCTCCATTGATCGGGGGACAAATTTTTGTTACTCTTACACGAAGATGTGTAATTGCATTTATTTCAGACCGTAATCGGGTAACGATTCTTTGTCCGACATGCTCAATGAGTTTTGAACGTATTGCCATTTCTTCGCGGACAATTTTATTTACGAGAACATAATCTACTGTTTTTTCAAGCGCGTCATGTGTAGCCGCCCCACTGAAGTCTGTATTTAACATAACATCAACGAGGTAGTTCCCCCCTATTTTTTCTTCTTCTGGCAAGCAGCCGTGAAAAGCGTAAATTTTGATCCCGACGACTTCAATTGTGTGTTTCATGCTTGTGCCTTCAGCGAATCAACAATCGTAATCCCTTGATTAATACGGATTAAGCATTCCTCTTTTCCAAGAAAGGCAGCAATTTCGAACATACTTGGGCCCATTCCTGTTCCTGTTAGTAAAAGTCTGAATAGTGGTAATACAGCACCAATTCCTAAACTCTTACTTTCAATGAACGATTTAAAAGCGGCTTCAATCGTTGTATGATCAAAAACAGATAAAGAGGAAAGGATCTCTACCCACTCTCCCATTAAAGCAGAACTATCATCCTTCCATTTTTTTGAAATGGTGTGCTCATCAAAATTCGTTGGTTTTTCAAGTAGGTATTTTCCTTCTGTGACTATATCATTTAAAAAAGTTGCCCTTTCTTTCATGAGGTGACAAACAGTGATTAACTTGGAACGCTCAACATCAGTTCCATTTTGTATCAATAAGTCGGCAAGAGCTTCATTACTTGCAGAACGAAGATATTGTTGCTGAAACCATTTTGTTTTATCTGGGTCAAATTTTGCTCCAGCTTTTGACACGCGGTCCAATGTAAAGCATTCCGCTAATTCTTCCAACGAGAAAATCTCTTGTGGTGTACCAGGGTTCCAACCTAAAAAAGCGAGCATGTTGATAAAGGCTCCCGGAAAGTAACCTTTTTCCCGGTATCCAGAATATAACTCTCCTTCCGAGGTCGTCCAATCAGTAGGAAATACAGGAAAACCAAGGCGGTCTCCATCTCGCTTAGAAAGCTTACCATTGCCATCCGGGCGTAATAATAGCGGTAAATGTGCAAATTGTGGCGAATCCCATCCAAAGGCATCGTAGAGCATTACGTGCAACGGTGCAGATGGCAACCATTCTTCACCACGAATTACGTGGCTTATTTTCATCAAATGGTCATCCACAATGTTTGCCAAATGATAGGTGGGCATTCCATCGCTTTTAAAAAGCACTTTGTCGTCGAGGTTATTTGTGTTGACAACGACCCACCCACGAATAATGTCTTCGAAACGAATATCTTGGTTTCGAGGCATCTTCATGCGAATAACATAGGGCGCTCCCGCAGAAATAAGCTCATCCACTTGATCTTGTGGAAGTGTCAAAGAGTTTTTTAAGGATGTTCTTGTAATATGGTTGTATTGCCAGTTTGGCATTCCCATTTCCTTTGCTCGTTCTCTCATTTGATCAAGCTCCTCAGCCGTATCAAACGCGTAGTAGGCCTTGTCTTCTTTTACAAGTTGCTCGGCATAAGGACGATACATTTCTTTTCTTTCAGACTGAACGTAAGGACCATATTCACCACCAATACCGGGCCCTTCTGTTGGCATAATACCACACCAAGCCAACGCATCCATTATATAATCTTGTGCTCCAGGAACAAAACGCGTTTGATCGGTATCTTCTATGCGAATAAGAAAGGTACCATTATTTTTTTTCGCAAAGAGATAATTGTACAAAGCTGTTCTTACCCCCCCCATATGTAGAGGTCCTGTTGGCGATGGTGCAAAGCGAACTCTGACTGGTTTTTCCGACATAGCTGAATTTTTGTGCAAAGATAAACAGATTTAGAAAGTGAGAAAAACCGAATCTTCACTGAAATTATTGTCGATTTGAACGTTATGAACAGTAAGATGTAACGTTAATATTTCATAAGTGCTATATGCTTATGTGATTATGTTTTAAATTAGTAAGTTGCATTGATATAGAATGTTGAATGGGCACTTTTGAAAGATTATTAGAACAAATAGACGCTTTTATCAGAAAGTTTTACAAGAACCAAATGATAAAGGGTCTAATCCTTTTTGTAGGAGTTTTTTTATTATCCTTTCTTTTAACAACGACCTTGGAATATTTCGGTCGATTCAATTCCTTAACAAGAGCTGTCTTGTTTTTTTCATTTCTTGGGGTGAACGCATGGATTCTCATGAGCTATTTGGTGGTTCCAATTATGAGGCTTTATTCTTTCGGGCGCCGCATTGATCGATACCAGGCATCTGAAATTATTGGTTCATTCTTTCCTAATGTGTCAGACAGACTTAAAAACACACTTCAGTTGCAAGATGATTTACAATCGAATGAGGGCAATATAGAGCTCTTGCGCGCGAGTGTTATGCAGCGATCAGAATCCTTAAGCGTTGTGCCATTTTCGTCCGCAATTGATATAAAAGAAAATAGAAAATATGTCAAGTATCTTCTACCTATCTTTTTATTGTTCATGATAATTGGTATTGCTGCACCAGGGCTCTTTAAGCAGGGTACTGAACGCGTTGTGAATTATTCGAAAGAATTCAAACCGGAGGCTCCCTTTTCATTTTCTTTAGTGACCACAGATTTGGATGTTGAGGAGGGAGAAGACTTACCGGTTCGCATTAAGCTTAAAGGAAATGAGCTACCAGAAAATGTATACCTAATTAGTGAAAACGGTAAGTTTTTGATGCAAAAAACAGCGAAAAATGTCTTTTTTGGTGTTATCAAAAAACCAAAGCAATCCGGCGTATTTCAATTTGCGGCAAATGAATTTTTAAGCCAAGAATATAAGTTAACGGTTTATGGTAAATCAGCAATTGGACGTTTACAGGCAAAGCTGATATACCCAGAATATTTAGGACGAACCAACGAGACAGTTGAAAATGCAGGAGACATGACGGTGCCTGAGGGTACCGTGATCGAATGGAACCTTAAAACAAAAAACACGAAGTGGCTCGATTTTGTTTTTAATGGTTCATCAGAAAGGTTTAAGGATGACGGAATACGCACAACTAAAAAGATAAGAGATAACTCAAAGGTCAAGTTGATTTTGTCTAATAAATACAGGAATATACTAGATTCTTCGGCGATAGCGATTTCTGTGTTGAAAGATGCAT
>CAISOQ010000051.1 GCA_903887095.1 uncultured Flavobacteriia bacterium | reverse complement strand
GCGGTCGTTGTTTTTCCAACCCCTCTCGAACCACAAAAAAGAAATGCTTGCGCTAAATGATCTGTTTTGATCGCGTTCTTTAGCGTGTTGGTAATAGACTTCTGTCCGACAACTGTGTCGAAAGTTTGTGGTCTATATTTGCGGGCTGAAACAACGAAATCGCTCATCGTGAACAAATTTAATTCTTTGCTTTCAGTAATGGAAGCATTGTTAAAAACTTCATGATTAAAAAGTCAAAACAGGGGGGATGGAAGAGGTGATATTGGAAAAGTTCAAAGGTTCAACACGTTCAAGAGTTCAAAAGTTGAATGCGTTCAAGAGTTCAAAAGTTCAATTCTTTTGTCTTTCATCTATTAGTCTTTAGTCTTGAAAGTTCAAAAGGTTCAATGCGTTCAAAGGCTCAAAAATCATTTGATAGCATAAAACAAAAAAAAAGCCCCATCTCTGGAGCTTTTCACTATTGTTTCGTTGGAAATTAATCCACTATTTCAATTGAATCGATCGAATCACCTTGACGGATATCATCTACTACATCAACTCCTTCGGTCACTTTTCCAAAACATGTGTGATTTCTGTCTAAGTGAGCCGTATTGTTGCGTGAGTGACAAACAAAAAACTGCGATCCACCGGTGTTTCTACCTGCATGCGCCATAGAAAGTACGCCGCGTTCATGGTGTTGGTTTCCACCGTCTAATTCGCAATCAATGCTGTATCCAGGACCACCTGTTCCGGCCATTCCACTCGCTCCATCACGACTGTTCGGACATCCTCCTTGAATAACAAAGTCAGGGAGTACACGGTGCCATTTTAAACCGTTGTAATAACCTTCTTTTGCAAGTTTTGCAAAGTTTGCCACTGTATTAGGTGCATCTTCTGTGTAAAGTGTTACACGCATGCTGCCTTTGTTTGTATTAATGATTGCTTCCATTGAATTTATTTTTTGCAAATATAATAGCAGAACAATGATTTTAAATCATATTGAAGGGTGTATTTGTAAGTCCTTTTAGATATAAAGTTTTAGCTAACGAAACGTTCATTAAATTTGTCTGATGCAAAAGTTTACGTTCAATCGTCAATTGACAGGGCTCTTCACGGAGCAGCAAAATTTGCTTGCCTATGAGCAGGATCAACTTTTGCAATTTCTAGGGCATGCTTTTTCTAAAGGAAATTTTGAAAAACAAATTGCGGCAAAAGCAGAGAATTATTCTGCAGAATTGAGATCAAATCTTGTTCAAGAATTAGAGAAGAAATATAGTTTCGAAGCGTCTTCTGAGGTGAAGGGAAATCTCGATTTACTCAAAAAAGAGGAAACTTATACCATCACAACGGGACATCAACTGAACATCTTTACTGGTCCAATTTATTTTATCTATAAGATTCTGCACGTAATCCGACTTACTGAGGAACTGAAAAAAGAATACCCCGAAAATCATTTTGTTCCTGTTTTCTGGATGGCTTCGGAAGATCATGATTTGGATGAAATTCGTTCAGTAAACGTTTTTGGAAAGGAATTGACGTGGCAAACTGATCAACAAGGTCCTGTTGGCCGAATGGATTGCACTGATTTAGCTGTTTTAAAGGATGAATTGAATTCCTTCTATGGCAATCACCCAGAATCTGAAGTGGCAGATTTACTCAATAAATATTCAGGTGAAAATCTAGCGGAAGCGACATTCAATCTGGTAAATGCGCTCTTTGGCTCCTATGGATTGTTGATAGTCGACGGGGATAATCCAACTTTTAAAAAATCCTTTTTGCCTTTTATGGAAAAGGAGTTGAAAGAGGAGTTTTCGCATCACGAAGTATTGAAAACAAATGAACGAATTGTTAAAGAGGGCTATAAAACGCAAGTAAATCCTAGAGAAATCAATTTGTTTTATTTGTCCGCACAATCACGAAGCCGCATTTTAAAAAATGAACAAGGATTTTTTATCGAAGGACTTGGGAATCTAAGTTCAGAGAGTTTGTTTCAATTGCTTCATG
>CAISOQ010000050.1 GCA_903887095.1 uncultured Flavobacteriia bacterium | reverse complement strand
GTGAAGGTATCGACATAGATAAATGCTGGCAACAGTTCCTAGAATTCGAGTCTTCTCTTATGGAGAAGTATGGAAAAAATGAAACCATGCACGGATAGCCGCACATGGTTCAAAATTTCACTCTTTATTTTACATCAAAGCCAATCTGTATCTTTTAGGCAATCCACCTACATAAGTTGTCAAGTAATAAACGCCACTCGAAACTTCCGGCATTTTAACTTCTAATTTAGATCCAATAGCATTCGCTTTGTAAATAAGTTTCCCGTTAATATCTAAAATTTCTACTGAGCCATTTATCTCAAGGCCACTTACAACAAATATTCCTTCATTTGGATTCGGATAAATTTGGATTTTTGAATTCTCATCTTCACCCAAAGACAAACATGCATCAACTGTAATAGCCACAGATGCAGAATCTTGACAACCATTTCCATCCGTATAACTTGCAATCACATACCAAGTTCCAATGCCTGCAAACGAAGAAGCAGGATCAAATGAAGTACCACTAACTCCTGGACCGTATAAAATAGAACCAGAAGGCGTTGGTACCAATGTGACCAATCCAGAATATACACACACTGTATTGTCTGCATCCGAAGTACTTAAAGTGACTGAAGGTGCGGCATTAACTGTGATGTAATCCGTCATTGTTTGCGTGTCCGACCCTGCAGAATTTGTAACAGTCAATGAAACGGTATAGATACCTGAAGTTGCATAAGTATGTGAAGGAGACTGATCTGTTGAGGTAGTGCCATCTCCAAAATCCCAAGACCAACTCGTCGGAATGTTCGTGGAGAAATCATTGAAAATAATTGAACTTCC
Organism: uncultured Flavobacteriia bacterium; assembly: GCA_903887095.1. GTDB lineage: Bacteria > Bacteroidota > Bacteroidia > Flavobacteriales_D > Crocinitomicaceae > M0103. The sequence goes on along the minus strand of CAISOQ010000050.1, from coordinate 3,831 downwards.
TGAACAAGTCGTTGTCTGGGAAGTCGTGAATGACGCAACAGGGACAGAAACAGGTCCTGCTTCGTTGTACATTACCTTGAAATCATCGAAATAGAATCCGTCAGCAGTTGTTCCGCCATCGGATTGAAATTTGAATCTTACTTTTATTGACTGACCAAGATAATCACTCAAATTAATTTCATCCAACACCCATAATGACTGTGTGCCTTCATAGACAGGTTGATTATTGGGCTGCACACTCCCGTTTGCACTTGTCCCCAGGACGGTGTAATTGGTGCATTGTCCAATCCAAGTTGTTCCACCATCCGTTGAAACTTGAAACTGCACATAATCATAATCAGTTTCGAGTGCCCACTTGGCATAATAACTAATCATCGCAGCTGTAGCATTTGTTAGATCAATTGTTGGAACGTAAGCATAGGTCTTTGTCGAATTGTTTGAATAATTTCCTGTTTGACCTTCAGTAAATGACTTTGTTGCAGATACATATGTCGAAGTTGTCGTCGTCCAAGTACCTGTCCAATTAGTTGTTGCAGTTGCATCTTCCAGCGCTTGCAGTGTTAAAGCTCCATATGTTTTTACAATTGTATCCTTTTTCACCCACAAACCATTATCGGTTTTTAGGATGTACTTGACCAAATCACCAAATTGAATCGATGGAGACAACGTATAAGAGATCGATCCTGATGCAACAGTTCGGCAAGGAATATCATAGACCACAGGTGCTCCAACTGAAGCAATATTCAATAGTGGTTCAATAGAAACTGTTACAGCGCCATCTTCCAAGCCAAGTCGCTGTGCTGAATGATTGAAATTTCCGGAGGTAGTTGCAATTGAAGCTGGATCGGTGTCCTGCACAACTAAATACTTTCGTGTAAGATGTGCTAAAACGAGATTCGGAAAAACCATTTCCTGACAAGTGGCTTCAATTTCCGAGGATGGTTGCCAAAAATCAGTTCCTACCTCAGGAGTATGGGCCATTATTGTATCCTTCAAACCAACACCAACATCAGACTTGTACATGTAATCATCAGAATCCCCTGAAGCAGGATATAAAGCCGAACTTTTCATACCTGTATATCCGTTGTATTGTACCATATGATTGGTTTCATCTTGAAACCAATCATGTCTTGGTGCAAATTCTGCAGTTGTTGTTCCAATCGGAAAAAGTATAGATTCAGCAAAGGCATGGGCGTTAAATGCAGTGGTAAAACTATGATTTTGAACTAGCCATCGAATCGCTTGAGTTTCTGGCTCAGAAAAAGCAGCAGTTCCAGGATATGTATCGTTATTTTGATTCGAACTAACACCTGTTGTATTGAAACCGTAACTGTAATTACGATTGAGGTCAACACCTTTATTGGTTGTGCCTACATTTCTTCTGTTTTTACGATGCATTCCTCCTCCATTTGGATTGGTTGTTTCATTGTAAACATATCCATCAGGGTTGATGCACGGCACAAAATACATCTGCATGTTATCCACTAAATACTTCACTTCGTCATTAGTAGAATAATTTTCCAACAAATACCACATATAGAATATAGTTTCCATCATACTCATTGGTTCACGCGCGTGATGAATAGCAGTATATAGAACGTTTGGCTCGCCACTTTCATCCGAATTCGGATTATCTGAAATTTTCACATGATAAATAGGTCTACTTTCATGTGTCAAATATGTGGAGATTTGAGCTTTGGCACTGATTAAAGTAGGATATTGTGCTGCCATTGCATCCAATTCAGCCAACATTTCATTGTACTTTAAATATCCACCCATCGTCCCTAGATTAAAGTTTGATGGTGTAGCAGGTGAAAAACCTGATGTTCCGCCACCCCCAGTTCCAGAACAACTGACATTTTTTTGAGCTGGTTCCTTTTTTAATAGATTTTGTTCAACATAGTATTTCTGCACATCATCAATCAGAACTTCAAATGAAAAACCATTTTCCTGCATAATGGAAATTTCTCTGTCAGAAAAATCCGAGATGAAAAAAGTGTTCTGCTTGTAGGTCCCATGATCAACTGTAACCCCTAATTGGCTTAATCGTGAAAGCCCTTCTGCATCTGAATAAATTTTGACGCGAGAATACTGCTGTGAAAAGGAGAAAAATGAACACAAAAGTGCACACAAACCAAGGGTAATTAATCGCATATTTTTAAGTTTTATTCTAGTTTAGATCGACAATTTACTGACATTTTTGAAAAGCTGAATGAGTTTTGGACGAAAAGTAAAAATATCATTACCAATGGTTGAAAAGTTTGCATTATCTTAATTCACTCATCAAGTCAAAAAGACATTCATAGCGTTAAGACGCCACTAATAACATATGGGTTGGGATTTTTTGAATTTCAAGCTAATTTTAACTTATAAATCATACAATATGACAGACAAAAAAATATCCTTCGGAAAAATATTTTGGCCAAGTTTTTTAGCCATCTTCATCATGTCCGTAATTGGAATACTTATTTTTTCACTAGTTCTTGGAGGTATAATAGGAAGTTTTGGTGATTTCGGCCCAAAACCACTTGCGGTGAAAAGTAATACAATTCTTCACATGACATTGGATGGCGAAGTAATGGAAAAATCCGACGCCAAATTTGATCCTATGAATTTCGAAGTTAAAAGTAATATAGGTCTGAGCGACATCTTATTTGGACTAGAAACTGCAAAAAACGATTCAAAGATCAAAGGTTTATTTTTAGAAATAGGTGATTTACAATGTGGTTATGCAACTGCCAAAGAGATTCGAAATGCCATTAAAGATTTTCAGAAAAGCGGAAAGTTTGTAGTTTCATACAATGCCGGTGAGTTAATTACTCAAAAAGAATATTATGTTTCTTCAGCAGCGAAAGAGATTTATGGCTTCCCTTCATCTGCTCTCGAAATCGTTGGATTAGGCGCAGAATTGAGCTTTTTAAAAGGAACCTTAGATAAACTAGACGTTGAAGTTCAAGTGATTCGCGGAACAAACAATGATTTCAAAAGTGCTGTAGAACCTTTCTTTCGCTCGGCGATGAGTGATTCCAGTCGCTTGCAAATCAATCGTTACCTAACTTCAATGTGGGAAGACATGCGCGAAGATATGGCAGCTGATCGTAAAATGGATATTGAATATTTCAATAGCATTGCGGATAGCATGAAGATAAAGCGCGCCGAAGATGCTGTGGATCTAAAACTATTGGATGGTGTTAAATACCGTGATGAAGTTATTTCAATACTGAGTAAAAAAGTTGGAGCTGAAGTAGAGGATGATTTGAATTTACAAGCCTTTGAAAAATATGCGAAAAAGAAATTCTATCGTGAGCAAGTCCTGACAAAGAATGATAAGCCTAACATTGCAGTTATTCTTGCAGAAGGAGATGTATCTACCGATGGAGATGGCTTGTCATCAAAAGACATCTGTAAACTATTTCAAGATGTCAGAAAAAACAAATCAATCAAAACGGTCGTTTTCCGGATAAACAGTCCGGGAGGAAGCGCACTTGCAAGTGACGAAATTTGGAGAGAGGTTAAAATTACCAATAAGACGAAAAAAGTCATTGTTTCCATGGGAGATGTTGCCGCTTCAGGTGGATATTACATTGCAGCCCCAGCAACAACAATTTTTGCTGAACCGACAACTATTACAGGTTCAATTGGCGTTTTTGGAATGATACCTTATACCGGTAAAATGCTCGAAAACAAGCTGGGAATAACTTTTGATCGGGCATCAACGAACGCCCACTCAGTGATGACAACAAACCGTAAATTAACAGCCGATGAAATGCAAATGATTCAAGCTGAGGTTGATGTAACATATGATCAATTTCTTTCTCGTGTTGCTGAAGG
>CAISOQ010000049.1 GCA_903887095.1 uncultured Flavobacteriia bacterium | reverse complement strand
CCTTTTTTATTTCCTTTATTTTACAATTTTGTAGCTCGACTTGAATTATATGTTACATTTGTAAATATCTGAATAATTTACAAATGACAATTCAAGAACGATTACATGTAATCTTAAAAATGCATCATTTAACTCCTTCAGCATTCGCTGATAAAATTGGTGTACAACGATCGAATGTTAGTCATGTTTTGTCTGGAAGAAACAAGCCCAGCTTGGACTTTCTAGAAAAGATTATTATTCATTTCCCTAAAGTAAATGCTAAGTGGCTCATCTCAGGCAGGGCGGATGTTTTAAATGATCCTGATGATTCAATTGTAAATGATTCCAAAATAGAATCGAAAGAATTAGATAGATCTGTTTCTTTTTTAGTCGGCAGTAAAAAAGTTGTTAAACTAATCGAGATTTATTCTGACGGCACATTTAGGGAGATTCTTCCTACGAATGAATGACGCCGGATCCAATCAATTCCTCATTGATGTAAAATGCTGCAAACTGGCCTGGGGTAATGCCACGTTGTTTTTCATCGAAAAGGATAAATAAGCCACTTTCGTTAAAGAATATCGTTCCTTTTTGAAGTTTTTGCCTGTACCGTATACGAACCAAACAATCAAGGGATCCACCTATTTCTAGCTTAAAGTTAGGATTTATCCAGTGAACGTCTTTTGAGTTTATCTTAAGGGCAATCCTATTCAACCCGGGGTGTTGCTCGTTTTGACCTGAAAAGACAAGGTTGGACGCAGTGTCAATGCTCAAAACAAAGGAGGGTTCTGGACGCCCGCCAATGTGCAATCCCTTTCTTTGTCCAACGGTATAAAAGTGAGCGCCTTGATGATCCGCGACTTTAACTCCCATCTCCCTCGTGTATTCAAATGGTGCTGTAAGTTTTTCTAAATTTTCTTTGTCGTGAGATAGGTTTTTATACTCTTCAAACTGGTTGAGGGTAGAAGGTATTTCGATTACATCGCCAATGGAGGCGGCAAGTTTTTGCTGAAGGAATTGTGGTAGACTGATTTTTCCAACAAAACAGAGTCCTTGCGAATCCTTTTTGTCAGCGGTGACTAATCCAATCTCTCTTGCAATCTCCCTTACTTCAGATTTCAATAGTTCTCCAATGGGAAAAAGTGCTTTTGATAACTGCTCCTGATTGAGCTGGCATAAAAAGTATGACTGATCCTTTGAGGGGTCTTTGCCTGCCAATAGACCAATAGTTCCGTCTGAATGATCTGTTCTTCTGCAATAATGTCCAGTTGCGACAAAATCGGCACCGAGTTCAATTGCTGCTTTTAAAAAAACATCAAACTTTATCTCTCGATTACAAAGCACATCAGGATTAGGAGTTCTTCCTGATTCATATTCCGAAAACATGTAATCAACAATTCTTTCCTTGTATTCGTTGCTTAGATCAATAACCTGAAAAGGGATGTTTAATTGCTGTGCGATCAGGAGCGCATCGTTTGAATCATCTATCCACGGGCACTCATCGGAGAGTGTTACAGATTCATCGTGCCAATTACGCATAAACATACCAATGACTTCGTAACCCTGTTTTTGTAACAAGTATGCTGCGACACTGGAATCAACTCCACCGGAAAGCCCAACTACAACTCTTTTCATTGTATTACAAAGTTAATCATTTGAACAACTTTTGTAAATGTACATTTGTAAATAACTTAAAATGTACATTTGTAAACTTTAGCATTTTATTAGAGTCTACAACGTTTTACGATTTAATTGGAATCATTTTTGTTATTTTGCCTGCGATGAGAATTTGCCTCTTTCTATTTTTGCAACTAGTAACTTTGAATTCGTTCTCGCAATCTTGCGACAAAGTTTTGTTTACAGGTAGAGTTGTGGATACATTGCGTCCTCAGAGTTTTTACAATTTAATGCTGATAAATAAACGCACAGGTCAAGGGGTTTTTGGTCAGCCGAATGGTTCGTACTCGATTTATGTTTCTCAAGGCGATACAGTTGTTCTTTCTGTTAAGGATTATATTCCTCAAGTTGTAGTTGTTTTGGCTGATTCTAATTGTCAATGCAAACGAAAGCTTGTGATTGAGCCTCGTCCAAAGGAGATTCGTGAAATAATTGTTAAACCTTTGAAATCACTTGAGGAAATTCGTGAAGAGCGTGAGGCATTGGCCATGCGTGAAACCAGAATGGTGACAGGTATCGAAGTGTTGAAGAGTCCAATAACAGCACTTTATCAGGCATTTTCAAGAAAGGAACAAAACAAACGATGGATTGCAGAGCAACAATATAAAGATGATCAGCGTAAAGTAGTAAAAGAACTACTGCGACTATATATTTCTTACGACATTATTAATTTAAGTGAGGAAGACTTTGATGATTTCATCGCTTTCCTAAATGTGTCAGATTCGTTCTTGAAAACTGCCACAGAGATGGAACTGATCACTTTTATCAAAGATAAGTTCGAGCATTTTCAGCTTGTAAAGAACAAATAACAGTCTTGAATTTATCATTTCTCACTGTTTAATTAGCGCTGGTTTTTTAACCTTGGAAAAACTTTTATCATGTGTTTTTCCGCAACGGCTAGTTTTACATCATCTGCAATCTTGTGCGGTGCAGGGTTCGTGGCGTATAGACAAGTTAAATCGTTAAACCACCTTCCATTTGCATTAATTCCATTTTTCTTTTCAGCACAGCAATTTGCAGAAGGATTGGTATGGATGTCCTTTAACTATCACGGATTATTTCATTGGCGAATGCCTGCCGCATATTTCTACCTTCTTACAGCGCAGTTTTTTTGGCCTATTTTTTTTCCATTTAGCATTTGGAAAATGGAAGATCCCGGAAGGCGAAAAAAAATATTGTTTGCGTTGTTGTTGATTGGAATTATTATTGGCGTTTATTTAGGATACCGTGTGAGCTCCTTACCATTTCTGATTATTGAATCAAAGCGTCACCTTCTATATGTGACAGCGCCAAATAATAGTTGGTTTTTTAAGAATGTATCACTTTATGCCATAGCAACTCTAATTCCTCCATTTGTGTCATCCCTTCGCGGTATGCCAGCTTTCGGAAGTTTCATTGTGACATCTTTGGCTTTGTCCATGTTATTCTTTTCTGAGTCAGTCATTTCAATCTGGTGCTACTTTGCTGCAATTTTGAGTCTAATTGTTATTTTGATCCTCAGAAAACCGGTGGTAGATAGTTGATCTTACTGCCCTTGCAATTCTTCCAATCGTTTTTGTCGCTGCATCGGGTTTTCCCCAGTCTGTTTTTGCTTAAATAATTCATAACGTGTTGGTTGAACACGTTTTGGCCAACTGTTATTATCCAAATCTGTATCAGCTGTCTCTAAGAACGGGTCCAAACGAAACGAAATTGCTTCTTTGTTAAGAATGAGCACTTTGGAAACTTTGTCTTCATATTGTCGCCATATTTCAGCAGGGATACGAATGACTTCTGTGGAATTATCAATATACGTCACTTCAATGATGAGTGGCATAACAAGTCCCCCAAGGTTGGAAAAACTCAATTCATAAAATTGCTTGTTTGCACTGAGTAATTTCTTTTCTTCGTCACTTAGCTTTTTCTGGAATTCCTCATATTCCTTCACATCCAAAGCATCAACTTTGTAGATATTCCTTTTTGCATAGAAATCATCAATTGCGGGATCCGCTTCATTGATGGTTTGTTTTATCGAAGACTTATTTCTTCCTTCTCCTATGAATTTATCTTTAGATCTTTCCTCAGACTCGTCTATCGCTTTTTCAATCGTTGGATCCATCGTGTTTAACTGGAACCATTTTACATTTTCTAATGAGATGTCTACGTGTTCGTTTCCATAGAACCAACCGCGCCAGAACCAATCTAAGTCAACTGCGGATGCATCTTCCATTGTTCGAAAGAAATCGGCTGGAGTAGGATGTTTAAATTTCCATCGCTCACAATATGTCTTGAACGCATAGTCGAATAATTCACGTCCCATGATTGTTTCACGCAAAATATTCAACGCTGTCGCAGGCTTGCCGTAGGCATTGTTCCCAAACTGAAAAATCGACTCTGAATTGGTCATGATAGGGGAGATGAATTTTTTGTCACCACGCATGTAGTCAGCAATTAAGTATGCTGGCCCACGACTTGATGGATAATCACGTTCCCATTCTTGCTCTGTAAGGTACTGAACAAATGTATTTAATCCTTCGTCCATCCATGTCCACTGGCGTTCATCAGAATTGATAATCATCGGAAAGAAATTGTGTCCAACCTCATGGATAATAACGCCCCACATACCATATTTCTCACGCTCCGTATAGGTTCCGTCTTCTTCAGGTCGTCCGCCATTGAAGCAAATCATAGGATATTCCATCCCAATCCATTTAGAATGCACAGAAATAGCCACTGGATAAGGGTAGTCTACTGTATATTTAGAGTATGTTTTGATTGTATGAGCCACGAGCTTGGTTGAGTATCTTTCCCAAAGTGGATTGCCTTCTTTTGGATAATAGGACATTGCAAGTATGTTTTTGCCATTCACCTTTACTGACTGTGCGTCCCAAATAAATTTTCGGGAACTGGCGAAAGCAAAATCACGCACATTTGTTGCTTTAAATGTCCAGGTTTTGTAACTCTTTTCTCTTTTATTTTCCTTTGCTTCTGCTTCAGATTGAGTTACAATAAGTACGGGTTGTGTTGCAGCTTTTGCTTGTTCGAATCGTTTTCTTTGTTCAGCAGATAAAACGGCACTTCCATTTTGTAGTTCACCTGTAGCGCCCACAATGTGATCGGAAGGAACAGAAATAGAGACTTCGTAATCGCCAAATGGCAACGTAAATTCACCACGCCCTAAGAATTGTTTGTTTTGCCAACCTTCAACATCATTGTAAACACACATTCTTGGAAAGAATTGAGCGACAGTATAAAGGTAATTCTTGTCTTTTTCAAAGAATTCATAACCAGACCTTCCGCCCACCGCCATTCGGTCATTGATGTTGTACCACCATTTAATTTTAAAGGAAATACTTGTTTTGGGCAAAAGAGGCTTGTCGAGATTGATGCGCATCATCGTTTTGTTAATGGCGTAACTCATTTTCTGTCCAGAAGCTGAAGTGATTGACTCGACTTTGAATCCACCGTCGTAGTAGAATAGTTTCTTTTTAACATCTCCAATGTTTTTGAAGTCTTCCATTTTTTCAACTTCAATCAGTTTTGTGTCAGAATTAACGTCGTATATGTTCTGATCCAACTGTAGCCAGAGGTATTCAAGCTTGTCAGGAGAGTTATTTGTGTAAGTGATTGTTTCTTCTCCGCTTAATTTTTGTGTTTCATCATCGATGCGAATTTGCATCTTGTAATCCGCTTTTTGCTGGTAATAATTATGTCCCGGAGCTCCCGCAGCAGTGCGGTATTCATTTGGGGTGGGCAGTTCTGTATCTAATTGAGCGAATTTTGATTGAGAGATTACTGAGGATGCAAGGCCTACAAAAAGAACGGTAAAAAGTTGTTTCATTTTAATTCTATTGTTTCAGATTTCTTAGTCGGTAAAAAAACCAGTGTTTCTTTATTTTCCCGGTAAATAAAAGTTGCTTTGTTTTGTTGTTCAGGATACTCATCCATCAGCAAATCAAAAAAGAGGTCAACGGAGTTTATAGCTCTTTTAACAGTGCCACTAAGGTAAATTTGAATGGTTCCTGTCATCTGAATTTCGATTCCCTCAAGGTGCAGCATGAAAAGTTCATTTCCATCCATGATTGAATTCTCATCATTAGGATTGATCGTAAGTGCAAAATGCTGATTGATGAATTTTTCTAAAATGGACAAAGAAACAGAGTCGTTTGTACAATCTGAAAGGTTCTTTTGCAGAATATTCTTTTTTTGCAAGTAGCTTTCAAGATCATGGGCTGTAGCAGTAATTGTCGCTTCAATCTTGCCATTCACTTCGTTGTATTCTACTTCTGCAAAAGCAAAGAAATAACTATGTGCTTCGGCTATAGTCGAGAAAAAACAAAAGGACAATATGATAAAAATCTTACTCAATTCAATTACGGAAAGCTCGAATTTACAAATAATTGACAATTGTTCCTATTTCCTGCTTAGCGCTTAATATTAACTTTGCTAAAAAAAATTAAACATGACAGTAGGAATTGTTGGTTGTGGAAACCTAGGGATGTCTTTATTGAATGGGATTCGAAAGCATGATGATAATGTGCAGATAGTTGGATCGCGAAGAAATATTG
>CAISOQ010000048.1 GCA_903887095.1 uncultured Flavobacteriia bacterium | reverse complement strand
GGATTTGAAAATAGCGAAGCGATTTCAACGACGTTTAATCCTGAGAAAAACAAAAACATAATACAAAAAAAAAATCCCGGTTTGCCGGGATTATCTATTTCGACTTGTACGATTTTTATTTCGCTCCGCAGGATTTTCAATCCTTCGAAAAAAAAATTATTTCTTTCTATTCTTTAATTGCTCTTGCTGCATTTTTTGCATTTGCTCTAAGCGTTCCTGAAACTTCGATTTCTTTTTCACTTTTGGATTACTCACAGCCGCTGCTTTGCGCTCTGCCATTTTTGCTTTTAACTTGTCTTCATCAACAAATAATTGCTTGATCAATACCATAATTAAAATTGAAATCAAGGTAGAGATGAAATAGTAATAACTCAATCCTGAAGAATAGTTGTTGAAGAAGAAGATCATCATCACTGGAAACACATACATGATTACTTTCATGTTTGGCATTCCTGGTTGTTGTGGTTGCTGCACGTTGCCACTATTCAAATACGTGTAAATGAGTGTGGTTACAGACATCAAAAGCGTAAATAAACTCACGTGGTCTCCGTAAGGCCAAATGTTCATACCGATATCATAGATTGAATCGTAAGAGGAAAGATCTTCAGCCCACAAGAAAGGTTTCTGTCTCAACTCAAAAGCAGAAGGGAAGAAGCGGAACACTGCTAGCAAGATAGGCATCTGAATAAGCATCGGAATACATCCTGCCAATGGACTTGCGCCAGATTCTCGGTACAAAGTCATCATTTCCATTTGCTTTTTCATAGCATCCTCTTTTTCCGGATACTTCGCATTCAACTCATCAATTTCTGGTTTAAGAATACGCATTTTAGCAGAAGACAAATACATTTTCCACTGAATCGGCATCAAGATAAACTTCAATATCAAGGTCAGCATTAAAATAGCGATACCAACGCCCATGCCTGTATTTGTCAAGAAGTTGAACAACGGCTGAACAGCGTAAAGGTTAATCCAACGGAATAATCCCCAGCCGAAATTCAAGATGTCGTCATAGTTATGATCATATGACTTCAATGTTTCATAATCATTTGGTCCAAAGAACCAATTCATTTTTACTGAAACATTGTTTGCATCTGTTAGCCCAAGACCAGCAAGCGCATGGAATCCTTTCAAATGAGTCCATTGTCTTTCGTGACCATCTTTGTATTCATTCACCCATAGTTTTGTTCCTTCTTTTGAAAAAGCTCTGTCTGGGCGGATAATGGATGAGAAATAACTTTGTTTGTAGGCAATCCATTCGATGTTGTCTTCTGCTGTAGCATCATCACTACCCATTTCAGACAAGTAGTCAAAACCTTCTTTTTGATTGTTGAAACAAACCGTAGAAACACGTCTTTGTTCGGAGAAAAGCCTTTCTGTTCTTCTGAATGAAGTTTCCCAGCCAAAGCGAATGTTTTGTGGACTCACTTTTCCTGCAAATCCATCCATGTGGATGGTGTAGTCAAGATCATATGCATCCTTCTTCAAGTTGTATATATACTCGATCTTTTGACCTTTTTGTAATTCAGCAGTTAGTGTAATTGAATGATCCGTTTTACTTGTTACGTCAAACATCAATCCACCAGTAGAAACATTTTTGCCGTCCATTGGAAACAACAGCTGATTAACAGCGTCACCATCTTTGAAGAGCAACAATGGGTTAGACTTTGCGGTATCTGCTTTTTTCTTTTCTTTTTTTGTTTTCTTCGCGTAATCTGAATACGTCTCAAATTCTTTCAAGCGAACAGCAGCAACCTTACCACCCTTCGTTGAGAAATCAATGATCATTTTATCGTTTTCCAAACGAATCAATTCAGCTTTTTTAGCGACAAGTGGTTTTGATGCATTATTGCCAGATTGAACCTCTGAAGCCGTTTTCTTCGCTTCAACAGTCTTTTTCTTATCGGCTTCTTTTTCCTTCTTTTCCTGAAGGGCAATCTCCTTTTCTTGTTTTTTAATCTCTTCCTCAGAAGGTTGATTCATAATGGCAAATACAGAAAGTATAAGTCCAATCAATACAAGTCCAATGACAGAATTTCTATCCATTTCTTATTTTTTATTTTTAATCGCTGCATCAATAAATGCAACAAAAAGAGGGTGAGGCTTGGCTACAGTACTTTTGTATTCTGGATGGAATTGAGCGCCGACAAACCAAGGGTGGTTTTCAATTTCTACAACTTCAACCAGTCCAGTTTCTGGGTTTTTACCCGTTGGAATCATTCCAGCTTTTTCGAATTCCTCCATGTATTTATTGTTGAACTCAAAACGGTGTCTGTGACGTTCAGAAATTTTATCTGTATTGTATGCCAAAGACACTTTCGATTCAGGTTTTAATTGGCAAGCATACGCTCCAAGTCGCATCGTTCCACCTTTTTCTGAAATATTCTTTTGTTCTTCCATCATGCTGATCACAGGATGTTTGCAATCCTCATCGATTTCGGTAGTATGTGCATCATCATAACCCAATACGTGGCGCGCAAACTCGATAACTGCACACTGCATTCCCAAACAAATTCCAAGGAAAGGAATTTTATTTTCTCTTGCGAAACGCACTGCTTCAATTTTTCCTGAGATGCCTCTTGATCCAAATCCTGGAGCTACAAGAATTCCATCCAAATCTTTCAATTCACTTTCAAGATTTGATTTGCTCAACTTTTCAGAATGAATCCATTTTACATTCACTCGGGCTTCATTCGAAACTCCCGCATGAATAAAGGCTTCACTGATCGATTTATATGAATCTTTTAACTCAACATATTTTCCAACTAAACCAATATTTACTTCAGTAGTTGGCTTTTTCAAGCGACTTAAGAATTCTTTCCAATTATCAAGTTTAGGTGTCGACTTGGCAGAAAGACCAAGTTTTTCCAACACCACTTTGTCCAATTCTTCAGCTTGCATCAAAAGAGGAACATCGTAGATTGACTCAGCATCTCTTGACTCAATAACTGCATTCATGCTTACATTACAAAACTTCGCAATTTTCTTTCTAAGAGTGAGATCAAGTTCATGCTCCGTTCTGCAACACAAGATGTCTGGCTGAACACCAAGCTCAAGTAATTGTTTTACAGAGTGTTGTGTTGGTTTCGTTTTTAATTCTCCCGCAGCAGCAAGGTAGGGCACAAGTGTTAAGTGAACAACAATACAGTCGTTTTCAAACTCCCACATCATTTGTCGTACAGCCTCAACATATGGTAACGATTCAATGTCACCAACAGTTCCGCCAATTTCTGTAATTACAATATCGTATTCACCACTTTTACCTAAAATCTGAATACGGTCTTTGATTTCATCAGTAATATGGGGAATAACCTGTACAGTTTTACCAAGAAATTCACCACGTCGTTCTTTTTCTATAACAGACTGATATATTCTTCCTGTAGTAACATTGTTTGCTTGAGAAGTGGGAACATTTAAAAAACGCTCGTAATGCCCCAAATCTAAATCTGTTTCAGCACCATCATCCGTCACAAAGCATTCGCCATGTTCATAAGGATTAAGTGTTCCTGGATCGATATTGATGTAAGGATCAAGTTTTTGAATCGTTGCGGAATAACCTCTTGCCTGGAGCAATTTGGCCAATGAAGCGGAAATAATTCCTTTACCAAGAGAAGAGGTGACGCCCCCGGTTACAAAAACGTATTTGGTAGAATTTGACATGTTTTTTGAAGTGTAACTACGGGGCGCAAAGTTAGTACATTCCTTTTAATCTGAATTTTTATTTATGCCTTTCAGGAAAATAATATTAACAATCATCAACTATTTTATTCATTCCAGCTCATGTTTATGCCACCTTGGAAATAAAATTTAGTGTCACGCGCCTGATTTTTCTGAAAAACGGAGCAGCCATTTTCATCCAATCGCGGATAATGCGGCGTATTTCTTTTAATGGATGAGGGTAAAAAAATCAAATCATGTATGAGCCGATTCTGGAAAGCATGCCGAATATGCTCGCTATCTGCACCAATGCGATAGGTGAGGGATTGGCCAAAACCGAGATCGTAGCTAAATCCTCCATACAATATGCCATGGCTGGTTTTTCCATAGCACGTCTCTTCCAGTGATCTAAAACCATTTGGACAACCTGAAAACGAAATTTTTTGCCAAACTGACTGAGCTGTTTCTCCGGTCCAAATATATATCCCACCCATCAATTTCCATGGATTGTTTCTGTAAGAAAAGACCAAGTGGCCACTTCGGAATCGATCCTTTCCTTGTCCACCGAAAACATCATTTTCAAATAAAACAGCTGCTTTTTTTAAATGCAAAGACCATCCTCCTGAACGTTGAGAAGTTCGAGTATTGTCATTGTACCAAATGTAATTATAGCCCAATGCATAGTTGGAACTTGAGTTGTGCAGCAGTCCATCCAATTGAAAATCGGGTGTTTGGTCTTTTTTTCCTGCCAGTAACATTAAGCCAAGATTGGTTCTTGATTCTAAAAATTGTTTTCTGTCACCGTAACTTATTAGATTGAATGATGTGGTATTGCCGAAATTTAGTTGGAAATGATTCTGGAGGTAATACGTATTCAGCAAGAGACCAATGCTATTTAGATGGGTGCCAAATCGTAAATTCACGCCAACTGAAGCTCCGAAATGTTTGAAAACAAATGTTTGTCCCTTTAACATCAAAGGAAATAGAAGTACAAGGATGGGTATTAATTTGTGCACGTCCCAATTTAGTCAAAAAACATTCCAAAACGGAAAACTACCACAGACGAATAGAACTGACCAGTTATCAGTTTTCAAACAATAATGAAGAGAAAGAAGCTATTTTTGTTTTATGACAGGAAGCAGGCGTTTGTATTGGATTGCACAATTTATTGGGTGGACATCTTATGCGGCTCTTATTTTCTTGGCTACCTATGCTGACGATCCCAAAAGTATTGATTGGAAATTTTATGTGAACATCGTTTCACTTATCCTATTCGGAATTGTTTTTACACATTTGATGAGGGGTGTTTTTATACGTTTAGGTTGGCTTGAATTGAAATTACCGCCATTGATACCTAGGGTTTTGATTTCATCAATGATATGTGCCATAGTTGTTTCAATTGCAACGAACCTTGTTTCCGTTGCTGTGAATTCAGATGACCGAGATCCGCTGGACTTCCTGGATATGCTAATTAATATTTTTGCGGTTCTAATTTTAATCTTGTTCTGGAATTCTATTTATTTCACTTTTCATTTTTTTCAAAAATCGCGGAATCAAGAATTGAATAATATATCACTTGAGGCCAGTAAAAATGAAATTGAATTAAAAAACTTGCGCTCACAGTTGAACCCACACTTTTTATTTAATTCGCTCAACAGCATTCGTGCATTGATTGATATTGAGCCTCAACATGCCAAAGGTGCTGTGACAACTTTATCGAATTTACTTCGAAAATCACTAATTCTGGGCAAAGAAGACTTGGTTCCTTTGAACGAAGAAATGGAAATGGTTTCCAATTATCTAGAACTTGAAAAGGTCCGATTTGAAGAAAGACTTACGGTTGAATGGAAATTGGATAAAAAGTTGGATGATTTTTTAATACCTCCCTTTTCACTTCAAATGCTGGTTGAAAATGCAATTAAACATGGAATATCCAATCTAATTGAGGGTGGTATCATATCCATTGAAAGTCAAAAAAAAGATGATTGTATTTTGATTTCAGTGCGAAATACAGGGACATTGAAATTAGAGAGTGACACAGGAATTGGAATCGAAAACACAAAAAGAAGACTTGCGCTACAATTTGGTGATCACGCTGAATTTTCACTTCAACAAATGAAAGAAAGTGTCATTGCACAATTAATTTTCAAGATAAAAGACAATTAAAAATGAAAACATTTAAAACATTATTGATTGATGATGAGCGACTTGCAAGAGAGGAGCTGAAGTCTTTATTGAAAGAATACCACGAAATTGAAATCATTGACGAGGCCAAAAATGGGGAAGAGGGCATTCAAAAAATAAAGGAATTAAAACCAGATTTGATTTTTTTAGACATTAATATGCCCGGAATAAATGGCTTTGACATGATCAAGCAATTAGAGGAAATTCCAAGAGTTATCTTTGTAACTGCCTACGATGAATACGCCCTAAAAGCATTTGAAGTCAATGCGCTGGATTATATATTAAAACCTGTTGATCCTGAAAGATTGCGCGAGGCAATTCAAAAATTAACAACTGAAGACGACTTCGTTTCGTCTCAACAAACTATTATTTCTAGAAAGGAGCGCGTTTTATCTGTCAACGATCGTGTATTTATAAAGGATGGAGAAAAATGCTGGTTTGTTGAACTCAGCAAGGTTCGGATGCTCGAGTCAGATGGCAATTATGTGAAAGTGTATTTCGATAATTTTCGACCTTTAATTCTTCGTTCATTAAATAGTTTTGAGGATCGGTTGGATCCAGAACAATTTTTCAGAGCAAATAGAAAGTACATCATCAATCTGCAATGGGTATCTTCGATTGAAAACTGGTTTAATGGTGGCTTGCAAGTGGAGCTTAGAGAAGGGGAGAAGGTAGAAATATCACGCAGACAAGCAATTCGTTTTAAAGAGATGATGAGTCTGTAATTAATCTTATCTCAGTATCGAGAATTTCTATTTGACGTGCCTTGTATAATTTACCAATCGCTTGCTTGAACGTCTTCTTACTCATGCCTACTTGTTCACGAATGTCTTCCGGACTGCTTTTATCAGAAAGATAAAGCGAACCTTTTGCTTGCACTATTTCCAAGATAGACTGAGCAGCATCATCAAACTTTTCAAAACCAATTTTATCGAAACGAATATCTAGTTTACCATCATCCCGCACGTTAAGTACGAACCCTCTAATTTTTTGACCTCTTCGAATTGGTTTACTGATGTCATTTTGAAATACCATCCCGTGGTAACGTTCATCAACAATTAATTTTACACCCAATTCAGTTTTGTCACACACTAACAATTCAACTTCTTGACCAACGAGATCTTTATCTGAGCACTCTTCAAGATAACGATTGATTTTTGTTGTCGCAAATAATCGATCTGTAGCCCCATCCATTTGAAGAGTGACCAAGTAATATTTGCCTTCCTCCATTTTCAGTTGCTGCTCCTTGAAAGGAACCATCAAATCTTTTTCTAAACCCCAATCAAGGAAAGCTCCGTAAAGATTAACCTCTTTTACTTTGAGGTAAGCGTAACCGTATAAATGAATTAAAGGCGTTTCTGTTGTTGCAACGATGCGATCTTCCGAATCACGATAAAGAAAGACACTGATCATGTCTTCTTCAGACATGTCATTTGTTATGTATTTGCCAGGGAGTAGCACATCATTACCATCTTCATCACCAAGATAAGCGCCAGGAGCAGTGAAACGAAGTATTTTTAATAAGTTGATTTCTCCAATTTGCATCTACTAGAAATAAAGGGCTCCTGCCTGCTTTGATTTCAAGATCATACAAGGAAGATTATTTTCATTGGTAATAAGTGATTGTGCAAAAGTATCAAACTGAGGAAGTAAACTTTCAGAGTGGTAAGCGATTGCTACCATGTCTATTTCCTTTTCTT
>CAISOQ010000047.1 GCA_903887095.1 uncultured Flavobacteriia bacterium | reverse complement strand
TTCACGAATATCGTCTGTATCGGGTTTAAATGCCAGACCCCAAATTGCTATTTTCTTTCCAGATAGATTGCCTCTAAAGAAATTTCGAATTTTCGGCATAAGAATCGTTTTCTGTGATTCATTGACTTCCATCACGGCTTTCAGAATTTCAAAGGAAAAACTATTTTCATTTCCAGATTTCACAAGTGCCTGAACATCCTTTGGAAAACATGAACCTCCATAGCCAATACCAGGAAACAAAAAGCGCTTGCCAATTCGATCATCAGAACCTATACCTATCCTCACTTTGTCCACATCTGCACCTACCAACTCACAGAAATTTGCAATTTCGTTCATGAAGGTAATCTTTGTTGCAAGGAATGAATTAGCTGCATACTTAGTAAGTTCTGCAGATTTTTCATCCATGAAAATGATAGGATTTCCTTGACGCACAAAAGGCTTGTACAATTGTTCCATTGTCTTAATCGCCTTGGCTGATGAAGAACCAATCACAACACGATCTGGCTTCATAAAATCATCCACAGCAAAACCTTCGCGCAAAAATTCAGGATTTGATACGACATCAAAATCAACTTGTGCATTTGCAGCAATAGCAGCACGAACTTTCTCAGCTGTTCCTACCGGCACGGTGCTTTTATCAACAATAACTTTGTAGTCTTCTATTATTTTACCCAATTGACTAGCAACACCAAGGATGTAGGACAAGTCAGCCGATCCATCTTCACCCGGAGGAGTTGGAAGGGCAAGAAAGATGATTTCTGCCTCCTTTATTCCTTCTTCAAGGTTTGTAGTAAATGAAAGTCGACCAGCTTTAATGTTTCGCTCAAACAAAACATCCAAGTGGGGTTCATAAATTGGAATTTCACCCTGACGCATGCGTTCCACTTTTTTGACGTCGATATCTACACAAATAACCTGATTGCCTGTTTCAGCAAAGCAAGTACCGGTAACTAATCCCACATATCCAGTTCCAACTACGGCAATTTTTTTCATACTATCAGTTTGTTGAATTAATAAACTCTTTAACAGAATTACAGATGTATTCCAATTGCTCATGTTGTAATTCTGTGTGAATTGGCAATGATAAAACGCGCTCTGTAAGCCAATCCGTAACAGGTAAATTTGTATTTTCACTTCCAAAGGCACTGAACATTTTTTGTCTGTGCGCAGGCACCGGATAATAAATCATTGAAGGAATTTCCTTCTCGGCCAAAAAAGCACTCAAAGCATTTCGGTCCAGCCCTTCTAACTGCAAAGTATATTGGTGAAAAACATGTTTAGATTTAGAATCTCTTGCAGGGGTTTTAATTTGAGGAAATGACGCAAAAAAATCATCGTAATATTCTGCTGCTTTGCGGCGGGCATCTATGTAATTGTCTAATTCTTTTAATTTAATTCTTAAAACTGCTGCTTGAATTGTGTCTAATCGAGAGTTGCAACCTACTACATCATGGTAATAGCGTTTGCTTTGTCCATGATTGGCAATCATTCTCATTTTTACAGCTAGATCGTCGCTATTCGTGCATATTGCTCCACCGTCACCATAACAACCTAGATTTTTAGATGGGAAAAAGGAAGTGCACCCAATATCTCCAATGGTTCCTGTTTTCGAAATGCGCCCATCTGCATGGTGGTAATCACTTCCGATCGCTTGCGCATTGTCTTCAACTACAAAAAGTCCGTATTCTTTTGCTATCGCTTGTATAGCATCCATTTCAGCCGCTTGTCCATAAAGATGCACAGGAACGATTGCCTTGGTTTTAGTTGTGATAGCAGCGCGGATTTTTTCTGGATCAATGCAATACGTATCTGCATCTACTTCAACAAAAACGGGTTTCAAACCAAGAAGAGCCATTACCTCTGTCGTAGCAATGTAGGTGAAAGACGGTGTGATCACTTCATCACCTGGTTTTAAGCCCAATGCCATTAATGCAATTTGCAAAGCATCTGTACCATTTGCACATGGAATCACATGTTTAACACCTAAATAGGATTCCAATTCAGATTGAAAAGCAGAAACATCAGGTCCATTGATGAATTGGGCATTTGAAATTACGTGCTGAATTGCTTGATCTACAGCAGGTTTGATGTTCTCGTATTGAGAAATCAAATCGACCATTTGGATTTTCTTCATAACAGGGTACAAAATTCCGAATTTAAAGGCTCAAAGATAATTGAACTTAACGAAACTTAGACACCTTTTGAGAGCCAAAATGCGTGAAAAACAGATATGAAGAGGGCTTAAAAATTAAACCTACGTATCAAATGATCGATGATTTTGACCGCTGCTCCTTCGTTTTTATATATATTTTGTATACTTTTTTCTTTGATTGCTTCTTCCTTTAACTCGATGTGTTCTGCAACATCAATTAAATCATCCACTGTTTTTACAGAAAAAGCTGTTCCATGTTTGAGAAATTGCTCTGCCTCCGGAAATCGTTTGAATTTCGGACCAAAGACAACAGGTAATCCAAAAACAGAAGGCTCAAGAATATTATGCAACTTCCCTGAAAATCCGCCACCTACATAGGCCCATTTAC
>CAISOQ010000046.1 GCA_903887095.1 uncultured Flavobacteriia bacterium | reverse complement strand
TGGTCCACCGGCACCTTAATTTGCAGGAATTGTCTTAATGAAATACCTATATTTGCACAAAAATTTTCGTTATGTCTGATCAATCTAGAATTTCAACAGATCGCGCACCGAAACCGGTTGGACTCTACCCGCACGCCCGCAGAGTGGGAAATCTACTCTTTTTATCAGGAGTTGGGCCGCGTGTAGCAGGTTCCGATGCAACGGATTCAGAAGTGCCGGGTTTGAAATTGGATAAAAATGGCAATTTTATCGAATTCGATTTCGAAGCACAATGCCGTAGTGTTTTTGACAATGTGCGTATCATTCTTGAAGAATCGGGTTCTAGTTGGGATAAATTAGTGGATGTAACGGTTTTTCTCGTAAACATGAAGCGTGATTTCCATACTTACAACCGTGTTTATGCAGAATATTTTAAAGACAATTTACCCTGTAGAACAACATGTGAGATTAATTCATTGCCAACACCGATTGCAATTGAATTAAAATGTATAGCAACAATTGATTAAAAATGATAGGATTTATTATTCGCTGCGCGCTTGCAGCAACAGCACTTTTCTTTAACGTTTTTCTCTTTGTCAATGGAAATTGGGGCTGGGGGATTACCTTCCTTTTTGTGACGGCAATCATCGTGCTTTCTTTTTTCCGAAATGAGAATATGATCTTAGCGCTCAATCAAATGCGATTGGGAAATACCGATAAGGCGAAGGTTTACATTAATAAAGTAACGCACCCTAATTTGCTACCTAGAAATCAGCACGCGTATGTTTTGTTTTTACAAGCTGTAATGAATACACAGGAATTTGGTTTCGCAAAAAGTGAGCAATATTTGAGAAAAGCATTGTCGTTGGGTTTGAGAACAGGACAAGATAACGCAGTTGCACGCATGCACCTTGCTGGTATTTGTCTTCAAACTGGACGTAAAAGTGAAGCGGAAAAACTTTTGGCGGAAGCAAAGAAAATGGATTCATCAGGCATGATGCGAGAGCAGATCAATATGATGCAAAACCAAATGAAAATGGCGCCGTCAAAAAATCAGATGCGCATGGCCCAAATGATGGGTGGACGCAAGAAAATGCCCCGCATGAAATAAGGCATGATAGCAGAACGCTTATTTTCAGCTCCTTGGTCGGACTATGAATTGATCGATGCAGGTGGCGGCAAGAAATTGGAACGGTGGGGTTCTATTTTGACCATTCGACCAGAAGTACAAGCCTATTTTAAATCTGAAAAGACCTTCAAGGAGTGGGAACAAATGGCACACTGGGAGTTTGTCCAAAGAGGTAGCCAATCTGGTGCGTGGAAAGCATTGAAAAAAAACGTTCCTAAGAAATGGACTATTTCCTATGAGAATTTAACATTCCAGTTAGAGCTTACGAAATTCAAGCACCTCGGACTCTTCCCAGAACAGCGCACGAATTGGGAATTCATCAAAGAACACATTTTATCAGAGGATAAGTTTCTTAATCTTTTTGCATATACCGGCGCTGCATCGTGCATGGCGCGCTATCAGGGTGCAGAAACACTGCATGTGGATTCGGTGAAACAACTAATCAGTTGGGCGCGAGAGAACATGGAATCAAGCCGCTTACTCAATATAAAATGGGTCCTGGAAGATGCATTAAAATTTGCTGTTCGTGAACAGAAACGAGGCAACAAATACAAGGGAATTGTCATGGATCCACCTGCGTGGGGACTCGGTGTAAAAGGCGAGAAGTGGAAGCTGGAGGAAAAAATCGATGAATTAATGGCCAACACAGCTGCTATTTTGGACGAGGATGGGTTTTTAATAATGAACACGTATTCTCCGACACTCGATGTTGTTATGATACAATCCCTCGCTGAAATGTACTTCGCTAACCGCAACTTTGAAGTCAAAGAGTTGTGGATGAATACTACCACCGGAAAAGACCTGTACTTTGGAAATGTGCTGAGGGTAGGGGCTACTTTGGACTAATTAAACGTAATTTTTTTGAGTCACTTTCACCGCAGGATTCGCTTCGCGGCTACTTCGTGGTTGTAATCCTGCGAAATTTGTTTATATCACATCCCCCAAAATCTTATCCGCTAACACATTACTCAATTTGAAATAACTTTCCTGTGTCCACCCACCCACATGCGGCGAAAGAATCACGTTGTCTGATTGGAGTAAATACTTAAAATCTTCCGGTAAATCCTGTTCGAAGAACGACTCAAAGCTGCTTTTTTCGTATTCGAGCACATCCAAACCGGCGCCCAATAACTTTCCACTTTTCATCGCTCGAACCAATGCTGCTGTTTCAACGATCTTACCGCGAGAGAGATTCAAGAACCAGATCGGTTTTTGTAGCTTTTGAAAAAACTGATCATTGATCATCCACATGGTTTCTTTGTTCTGTGGAATATGCAGAGAGATCACATCGGCATTCTTTAGAATGGCATTCAGCGTGCATTCCATCACAAAGTGATCTCCGAAGCCCTTTTTGTACTTGTCGTAGGCCATCAGTTTGACATCGAAACCACGCAGTTTTTTGGCAAAGGCGCTTCCGTTATTTCCAAAGCCAATGATTCCAACAGTCTTACCATCCAGCTCTATTCCTCGGTTACCTTCTCTGTCCCAGTGTCCGTTGCGAATAGCTCTATCGGCGGTATGCAGTTTATTCATCAAAGAGAGTAACATTCCCAGCGCATGTTCACCAACGGCATTACGGTTCCCTTCCGGCGAATTGTAAAGCGTAATTCCTCTTTTAGTACAATAGTTCACATCAATATTCTCCATCCCTGCACCCGAGCGCGCAATCCATTTTAATTTCGGTGCAAATTGCAGAAACTCCTCATTCATCGAAAAACGCGACCGAATCACAATCCCGTGTGCATCAGCCACCTCCTGCAAACAAGCCTCTTTCGATAATTCCCATGCTTCCACACACGAATAACCACGCGCTGCCAAACGCTCAGCAAGGATTAGATGCACAGAATCGAGGAATACGACTTTCATGAAGGAAAGATAGGAATTTTTTAAAGAGAACAAAGAGCAAGGAACAAAGAGCAAGGACTTGGCACATTGAGTCAGCTTAATCCCACAAGAGACAGGTTAAACAGGTCAAAGAATTGAATTAGTTTAAAGGATCGAGTCTTTATTCTTTGCTCCTTGTTCCTTGTTCCAAAAGTCTATTTCACCAAACTCCTCAACAAAGCCACCTCATCCTCAAGCACCTGAATTGTTTTCTCGTATTGCTGGATGAGTTTTTCAGGAATATTTATATGATTGATTCCGATATTTCCCTCT
>CAISOQ010000045.1 GCA_903887095.1 uncultured Flavobacteriia bacterium | reverse complement strand
TTAAAAATCCAGATATTTTGGCTTGGGCAGGACAAAATAAATTACAAGATCAGGTACTAGTGGGATTTGCATTAGAGACAAATAATCTTCTTGAAAATTCAACAATAAAACTAAAAAACAAGCACCTAAATCTAATTGTAATGAACACTTTACAGGATGAAGGGGCCGGTTTTTCAGGTGACACAAACAAGATAAGCATCTTGGATGATCGCAATAATTTGACTAGTTTTGAGTTAAAGTCTAAGTCAGAGGTCGCAGGAGATATTTTGGAGACAATAATAAATTATTCATGTTAAAGTATTTAGGAATACTGTTCATTTTTTTAGCGTCATTTTCTTCATCTGGACAAGAGTTAAATTGTCAGGTGAGTATCATAACCGATGCGCGTTTGGAAATTACTTCTGTTGAAAAAGAGATTTTCGAACAATTAAAGCAGACAATCTATGATATGATGAATACCACGCAGTGGACGAAGGACAAGTTTAAAATTGAGGAGAGAATCAATTGTACGATGCAACTTCAAATTAATTCAATACCAACACCAGGTACCTATTCAGGTTCATTGCAAGTACAATCCTCTCGTCCAGCTTTTAATTCGTCTTATAATTCAACGCTTTTCAATTTTCAGGATGATGACATTACCTTTTCTTATTCCAGAAATGCGGTATTGATCTACGCTCCTAACCAGTTTAGAGATAACTTAACATCAATTCTTGCATTTTACGCTTATTTCGTAATTGGGATGGATTATGATTCGTTCTCATTGAAAGGTGGTTCTCCCTACTTTAACGAAGCTCAACAAATAGTTTCGAATGCACAATCCTCGAATGCACCAGGTTGGAAATCAAATGAGGCGGGCAAACGAAATAGATTTTACTTGGTTGACAATATTTTGCATCAACTTTTTGAACCATTGAGAGAGTGCAATTACGACTATCACAGAAATGGGGTTGATAAATTGTATGATGATAAGGTTGTTGCTCGAAAGGCCATGTTTGATGCGTTGAATAAACTCAATAAAGTGGTTGCAACACGTCCAAATTCGATTAATCTCTTGAATTTTGTTCAAGCCAAATTAGTTGAATTAAATAACCTATACGCAGATGCAGAGATCAAGGATAAAACGGATGTTGTGAATTTGCTTAAAAAGCTAGACCCTGCGAATGCAAGTAAATACCAGGAAATTCTCAACTAATGCTAAAGAGCCTGGAAATAAACAACTTTGCACTGATTGACCGTGCTGAGCTGAATTTCGAATCAGGTTTTACTGTTATTACAGGCGAGACCGGTTCCGGTAAATCAATTTTATTAAATGCTTTGGGACTCATTCTCGGTGAACGAGCTGACTTCAATGTAATTGGTCCAGATTCCGATAAATCTTATGTGGAGGCCTTATTTTTAGTTGATTCAAAGAAATTTGAGGATTTTTTCAAAGAAAATGATCTCGATTTTTCTAGCGAGTTGATTTTAAGAAGAGAGATTCAACGATCAGGAAAATCGCGTGCGTTCGTTAATGACACACCTGTTGGATTGAACATCTTGAAAGAGCTGACATCCCATTTACTACACATTCATTCTCAATACAATACCGTTGAATTACGCGATGTTACCTTTCAATTGGAACTTCTTGACACATTGGCTGGCTTGAACAATGAAAGGGCTAATTATATCAGGTTTTATTCAGATTACAGACAAAGTAAAAGCGAACTCGAAAAGTGGAAGCAGGAATTTCAGTTGCTTTCTCAAAAATTGGATTATGACCAATTCCAATTGGAAGAGCTGTTGAAGCTTGAATTGGATAAGCATAATTACGATCAAATTGAAAGTGAATTAATGCGTTTTTCGAAAAGTGAAGAATTGGTCGCAGCTCTTCACGCTATTAGTGATCACTTCTATGGCGAGGCACAAATGGATGTGCATTTAAAAAATAGTTTGAGTTCACTCGAGAAATTAGTTGGTATAGATAATGCGATTGATGAGTTGAAAAACCGATTGCATGCTGTGCGATTGGAATTAAAAGACATTGCATCTGAAGCGGATCAGATTGTTGGGAATTTTGAGAGTAATCCAAAGCAAATTGACCATTTAACGCATCTTTTAGATGATTATCAGCGCGTGTTAAGAAAACATCAGTTGAATAATCAAGATGATTTGAAGCACTTGAAGAATGAGTTGGCTGGAAAGAACGAGAACATTTCGGACCTTGAACAGAAAATTACACAGAAAGAAAATTCAATTGAAAAACTTGAAAGCGAACTTCATCAAGTGGCAATGGATTTGCATAAAAAAAGAATTACAGCTTCTTCAGGGATTTCTAATGTGATAAAAGAAATTTTAGGTGAATTAAAGCTGAAAGAAACGGAATTGGAATTTTCTTTGAACCAAGCAAGTCACTTACAGAAAGATGGAGTAACTGAAATTCAAATGTTGTTTTCTGCAAATGCAGGTTTAGGCAAAGTGCCGATTGAAAAGGCTGCCAGTGGCGGAGAACTTTCTCGTGTGATGCTTGCACTTCAAAAATTGTTATCAGAAAAGAAAACATTGCCTACAATATTGTTTGATGAAATTGATACGGGTGTTTCTGGAGATGTAGCTCAGAAAATTGGGGTTTTACTGCAAAAAATGGGTACGAATTGTCAGTTAATTGCGATTTCTCATTTACCTCAGGTCGCTGCTCGATCCAATACGCATTTGAAAGTGGAAAAGGAAAAAAGTGGAGCAAGAACGTTGTCAAAAGTCATGAAACTCAATGAAGTGGAAAGAGTTGAAGAAATTGCACGTTTGTTAAGTGGTGAAATAATAAGTCCTGCAGCCATAGAAAATGCACGCGCCTTAATGAACTGACGTGAATAATTTTTTTCTTTCTTTTCCAATACCTAAGTCTTCCACCCAAATAGCTTTTGGCGAAAAAGTCCTTTTTTTAGGAAGCTGTTTTTCGGACGAAATGGCGAATAAAGCAAGGTATAACGGTTTAAAATGCCAAACAAATCCATTTGGAACAATATTTCATCCAATTCCTCTAGGACGATTTATTACTGAAACAATCAATGGCAATTCCAACGAAAGAGGTTTTCAAAATCAAAGTGAATTTTACTCTTGGGATGCAAGTGCTGTTATCAGCGGTTCAACAGAATTGGAATTGAATGAAAAACTTGCCGAAATAAGAAAGGAGTGGTTATTTCATATTTCTACTTGCAAAGTACTATTTATAACTTTTGGCACTTCATGGGGATATTGGAAGAATGACATAGTTGTTGCAAATTGTCACAAGCGCTCGTCGAATGAGTTTTCGAAAAAGCTGTCATCCACGCAAGATATTGTTGATTTTTACAAGGTTGTAATTGAAACACTTAAAAAATATAATCCGGAACTAAAAATCATTTTCACTGTTAGCCCCGTGAGACATGTACGAGACGGACTAATTGAAAACAATCAAAGCAAATCAGTTTTAATTGAGGTGATTAGGCAATTGATAGAACTCTATGATGTTCAGTATTTCCCTTCTTATGAAATAGTTGTTGATGAATTGCGTGACTATCGATTTTTCTCAAAAGATCGAGTGCATCCATCCCAAGAAGCTATCGATTATGTGTGGGAACGAATGATGGATGTTTTTTGTTCAGAGAATACCAAAGGTATAATGAAGAAAATAGAGAGCTTTCG
>CAISOQ010000044.1 GCA_903887095.1 uncultured Flavobacteriia bacterium | reverse complement strand
TAGTCTACTTGCCATTCTCATTCTAGGAGTTACACCATTATTTGCACAGCTTTCGAAAGTCACAGGAAAAATTTTTAATTCTATTAATAATGATCCTTTGCCATTTGTAAAAGTAAATGTCGTAGGACAGCAAATGGGGGCAACAAGTGATGCAGACGGTATCTATATCATTGAAGGTTTGGCGCCAGGAGTTTATACTTTCAAAGCGAGTAATGCAGGTTTTCAGGATTTGATTATCGATGATATTACTGTTACAATTTCGCGTGTGGTAGATTTGAACTTTGCAATGGAACCATTTGCGAAAGAACAAAAAGAGGTTGTCGTGAAAGCATCACCATTTACTCCTAGAAGTGAATCTCCTGTTTCTTTAAGAACCCTTAATGCGACTGAAATTGAACGTCAACCGGGTGCTGGTCGCGATGTGAGTAAAGTACTTCAGGCTTTGCCGGGCGTCGCTTCTCGAGCTACATTTAGAAATGATATTATTATTCGCGGTGGGTCACCAGGAGAGAATAAATTTTACTTAGATGGGATTGAGGTCCCAAATATCAATCACTTTGCAACGCAAGGAAGTAGCGGTGGTCCAGTTGGTTTGCTCAACGTGAATTTCATACGCGAAGTAGATTTTTACAGTGGAGCATTTCCGTCGAACAGAGCCAATGGATTAAGCTCTGTGATCTCATTCAAACAAAAAGATGGAAATTCGGATGGATTGATAACAAACTTCGCACTAGGATCGAGTGATGCAGCCTTGACTTTTGATGGACCTTTGGGCAAGAAAGCAGATTTTATTTTTTCTGCGAGAAGGTCTTATTTACAGTTTTTGTTTTCTGCACTTCAACTTCCATTTTTACCGACGTACAATGATTTTCAGTTTAAAGTGAATTTAAAACCAAATCTTAAAAATAGAATCACAATTATTGGATTGGGCGCTCTGGATGATTTTTCATTGAATACCAAAGTAAATGATAAAGTAACAGATTCAACGACACGCGAGTTCAATGACTTTATCCTTGGCAATATACCAACTCAAGATCAATGGAATTATACTTTGGGAGTGAATTGGTTGCACTATTCTAAAAATTCGTACCAGAACATTATTGCTAGTCGAAATATGCTAAAAAACATGTCGACTAGATATTTAGGAAACATTGAAACGCCTGAGAATAAACTCTTGGATTACAGTTCCTTTGAAGCTGAAAATAAATTTCGATTTGAACACAATGTAAACTGGAATGGCTGGAAATTTAACACCGGTTTTGGGTATGAATATGCACGATATAATAACAGCACTTTCAATCGCACAAGTTATCAAGGTGTTCCTATAACAATTGATTACACGTCTGATTTATACCTAAGTAAAGGGTCAATGTTTGCGCAGTTTTCAAACGGTTCAGCTGATGAACGATTTAATTTTTCAATTGGTTTACGTTCTGATTTTAATAATTACTCTAAAAGCATGAGTAATCCTTTGAATCAAATATCTCCTATGTTCTCCGCAACTTATAAAGTAAATAATCGACTGACTATCAATGGGAATTTGGCGAGATTTCATCAATTGCCTGCATACACGATATTGGGCTACCGGGATTTGAATGGAAATTTGGTGAATAAAAACAATAATTTAAAGTACATCAATGCTGACCATTTTGTGCTTGGCACAGCCTACTTAACAGAGATGAATTCTCGTTTTTCAGTTGAAGGCTTCTTAAAAAAGTACCACAATTATCCTTTCTCAACAAAAGATTCCATTTCATTGGCTAACCTCGGTTCTGATTTTGGTGTGGTTGGCAATGAAGCCGTTACTTCAACTTCAGAGGGAAGATCATATGGCGTTGAATTTTTGTACCAACAAAAACTTCTTAAAGGTTTTTATGGAATCGTGGCATATACGTTTGTTGCATCTGAATTTTTGGATAAGAACAATGAATATGTGCCAAGTGCTTGGGACAGCAAACATATCGTCTCTATCACTGGAGGAAAACGTTTTAAAAATGGCTGGGAAGTTGGAATGCGTTGGCTTTTTAATGGCGGTTCACCATATACCCCATATGATATTGCAACGTCAAGTTTGAAGCAGGTTTGGGATCTTTCTGGTCAAGGTTTGTTGAATTACAATCAATTGAACACACTTCGCGAAGGAGCCAATCATCAGTTGAATTTAAGGGTAGACAAAAAAATATATTTGAACAAGTTTTCCATGAATTTCTACCTAGATATTCAAAATGTCTACGGACATAAAACGAAAGTTATGCCTTATTTGTTAGTGATAAAAGATGCAAATGGTCAACCATTGACAGACCCAAACGACCCAACGCGTTATCAGACAAAATTGATAGAGAATACGGCTGGAATTGTGCAGCCTTCACTTGGAATTATCATCGAATTCGCAAACAAGAAAAAGGCTAAATAAACGCGAAGTCTACTCTTCGGTTGTGCTGTTTTCCTTCTGGAGTTGAATTAGAATCGACAGGTAGACTTTCACCTTTGAAATCGATTTCTATGCGATCCTTGCTGAGTCCGTTTGCTACAAAAAAATCGATCAATGCTTGTGCCCTTTTTTTAGACAAATCAACGTTGTAAGCATCCGATCCATCAGCGTCTGTATGGCCTGTTACTTTTATTCTTAGGTCGGTATGTCCATCTACCACACGAATCATCTTAATGAGGAAATCATGATATTCAGGGCGAATTTCAGCTTTGTCGTAATCAAAATAGATGGGCTGAAAGACAAAGCTTTTTCTTTCAATATCCCGAATTGCTGGTGCGTTGTAGCCTTTGTTTAAATCGTTCATAAAGAATTTCATCCAGCTGTGCGCTAACATTGATTCTTCTGTTGCAGAAAACTTTGCCGTGGATCGATAAAGGATTATTTTTCCGGTGTTTCGTTTGCAGTCTGTACTTGTATATTTTCCTTCAAGGTAGCCTGTACTGTCATTGTAGGTAAGAGAAGCATCAATATTGCACCAGTTAGTCTTAGAGTTGTTTTTCTTTTTTTCAATGACAATTTGATTGAATTGAACAACATTTTTTTTAACTGATCCTTTGATTTTTTTTACAGCAAATTGATCGGTGTTATAAACTTCGTCTCTTGTTTTTCCTTCAACAATTCCGTTGTTCACCGTAAATGAAGC
>CAISOQ010000043.1 GCA_903887095.1 uncultured Flavobacteriia bacterium | reverse complement strand
GTAAAAATCGAATGAGTTCTCGCGTGCTGCGGAAATTTCAACAAAGGTTTTTTTATTTGGTATTAAGCTATTCGATTCTAGTAATAATGTACCTTGGAAATTACCTTTTGTTGAATTAAAACCTCTTATGAAAAAATTATCACTGAAAGGTCGGTAGTCACCTTTTATATCAGATTTTTTTATCCGAAAAATATTTATTGTTGCACCATAACGAAATCCATTATCTGAATCGAATGCAAGAATAGGAACCAAGTTAAAAGACTTCGTATAGCTACTATCATTAAAATGAAGTCCTTGCGAAATACAATTGAAGCAACAAAAACATATGATTGAAATCAGAAGAATTTTATAATTGTATTTCTGCATTTATTGGAAGGTTGTATTTTTCAAACAAATACCGTGTCTAGCGCACAAAAATAGATGTAAAAAAAGCCGGATTAACCGGCTTCATTTAAAAAGAATTTAATCGACATTAAAAAGGAAGGTCATCATCTTCGCTTTCAGCAGTGTTTGCGGCAATTGGAGCAGCGATTGGATCTAAATTCATTGGAGCAGGTCCGCCTTGTGGCATTCCTTGTCCAGCAGCTTGTGTCACCTTCTCGATTCTCCATGCTTCCAACGTATTGAAGTATTTTACCTCTCCTTGTGGACTTGTCCACTCACGTCCTCTCAGATTGAAGGATACTTCAACTTGTTCACCTGAATGAACGGCGTCTAAAAGAGAACATTTATCTTGGGTTGCTTGGAACATAATATCCTGAGGGTACATACTTGAAGTATCCGTAACTACGAATTCCCTCTTTGAAAATTTCTCTGACACTTGAACTGTACTGTTCACCACCTTCACGGTTCCTGTTAATTTAAACATAATGGTTATTTTTTGTTGTTTGTTTATCCGTTATTAAAAGAAAGAAGCGTCATCCAAGCCTCTTCCAGTTTGTTTTGATTCAATAAATCTTTGGCTCTTGCGTGCAGCGCTTGTTCTAATTCTGCAGGCTTGTCTTCTAAAGATACGAATAGTTCGCTTAATTCCAACAATTTGTATTCATTTACATCCGTTTCATTTGGCAATTCTTCTATTCCTCCCAGCTGTCCAAGGTCATTTCCTGATAAAATAGCACTGTGCCGAATATCTGTTGGAATTTGATCGTAACCGATGCCACAGGTCGTGATTGGTTTGGCAATTTCAAACATGGAATTTTTGTCAGCACGGCAATACCAATTTCCACCCATTCTAGACACCAGGTCAATTTTGTGTTGATCAATCATTCCGTTTTCATCAAGAATGTTTTCATCAATATGTATGCGGGTTACCTCACAGATAATAAGATTTCCGGCACCACCTCCGTCACCTAATTCTATTACATTATTCACTTTGCATTCAAATTGAACAGGCGATTCAGCAACACGCATAGGGCGTATTGTTTCAGAGGCAAGCGGTGTAAAACCAGCTTTTGTAAATTCACTAACTCCTGGTTCATATGGAGAACTGGCTAAACTCATTTGGTGAACAATGTCGTAGTTGACAATATTTATGACAACTTCAGGATTCACCTTTACATTGTTATACGTATCTTTTGTTGTATTCGATCGCCCTGACCTCGCAGGAGAAAAAATTAAAATGGGTGGGTTCGCACTGAATACATTAAAAAAACTGAATGGCGCAAGATTGTCATTCCCTTCGGCATCTTTTGTTGAAGCAAATGCAATTGGACGCGGGCCAATAGCACCTAATAAGTATTGATGAACTTTTTGAACGGTAATTTCTTTAGGATCGATGCTAAGCATAATTGTTGATTAATATCCTTCGCAAAGTTACAGTGAAATGATGCGTATTTGAAATTCAAAAGCAAGGTTTTATTCACAATTTTTAGCAGTGCTGTTTAAAAAAGATTTAAAGGATATTTTGGATTTAAAATAATTCAATATCTTTGCACTCCGATTTGAATGAATCGCTAGGTCAAACGGACCGAAAAGTTGAAATATAATTTGCGGATGTGGTGAAATTGGTAGACACGCTAGACTTAGGATCTAGTGCCGAGAGGTGTGTG
>CAISOQ010000042.1 GCA_903887095.1 uncultured Flavobacteriia bacterium | reverse complement strand
TGACTGAAGCTGAGCGTGAGAAAGCGATCAACCAAGAAATTGCATTGATTGAAAAGGAAAATAATGAAGGTGGTAAATACACTGTTTCAGTGCGCTCTTTCTTTCAAGGAAACGAGTTTTACTACTTCGTTTATCAAGATTACAAAGATGTGCGTGTCGTAGGTCCTCCTCCAGAAAGTGTTGGGAAATATGGTGGCGACACAGACAACTGGGAATGGCCACGTCACACAGGAGATTTTTCAATGTTCCGTGTTTATGCGGATGCAAACGGAAATCCAGCAGATTATTCAACAGGCAATGTTCCACTAAAACCAAAACGTCATCTGAAAGTTAATATCAGTGGAGTTCAGGAAAATGACTTTGCAATGATTCTAGGATACCCTGGAAGAACCAATCGTTGGATGCCTGCAGGCGGAATCGAGCAAAACGTAAAATTTGCTTATCCAGCTTGGGTTGAAGGCTCAAAAACAGGAATGGATGCCATGAAAAAATACATGGATCAAAGTGATGCCGTGAATTTGATATACGCTTCAAAATATGCAGGTGTTGCTAATTATTGGAAAAATCGTCAAGGTATGATAGATGCTTTGTCAAAATTTCAAACTGCAAAACTGAAGGCAGAGCAAGAGGCGAAGTTCAATAAATGGGCGAATAAAGCTGAAAATAAAGCAAAGTATGGAAATGTTGTGGCGACTATCAATAACTACTACAAGTTGACGAATGAAAAGTCACGCCATGATAATTACCTGCAACAATTGTTGCGTACATCTGCTTTCGGTACAATTGCAAGAACACTTGGTAAACAATTGAGCGGATATGCAACAGCTGATGCTGCAAAACAAGCAGAGATGCGACCAGAAATTGAAGCAACAATAAAAGCGTTCTTTCAGGAAATGTATTTGCCGGCTGAGAAGGATATTTTAAAAGCTCAACTTGCACTTTACGCAACAAAATCTTTAGGATACACCATTGCACCATCGGTATCCAAAATAGGTTCAGACTATGACAAATATGTAAATTCATTGTTTGCCTTGAGTTTGTTTACCTCTGAAGAAAAATTGATGGCTTTTCTTGATTTACCTTCTGAAGGTATGGTTACAAACGATCCAATCTATGTGCTTTCAAATGATTTGATTTTGCATTTATCAAGTAAATCAGATGAAATTGCTAAGGCACAAAATGATTATCAAGCTTCGTTCCGATTGTTGGTTGAAGGATTGAGAGAATCGAAAATGGCACCAATTCAATACCCGGACGCAAACTCTACATTGAGATTGACTTATGGTAAGGTTCGTTCTTTACCTGCTGACAAGCGCAATGATGCGAAAGTCAATTTCTATACAACTATGGATGGTTTGGTTAAAAAGTATAAAGCTGGAGATGCTGAGTTTGACCTTCCTGCTCGCATGTTGGAAATGCACAAAAACAAAGATTACGGTCAATACTTTGATAACAAAGGATACATGCCAGTTTGTTTCTTGACTGATAATGATATTACTGGCGGTAACTCAGGTTCTCCTGTACTCAACGGAAAAGGTGAATTAATTGGTCTTGCATTTGACGGAAACATCGAGGCAATGGCTGGTGATGTGATTTTTGACAAGAAACTTCAACGCACCATTAACGTCGATATTCGATATGTATTATGGTTAATTGAGAAGTTTTCGGGTGCTAAGCATATTGTAGATGAAATGGATGTAATCAAATAACTTCCTTCTTTTAAGATTGTAAATCCCGTCAGTAATGGCGGGATTTTTTTTATTTCATCCAGTGAAAATTAATCTTTTATTAGCCATTCACTAACCTTATGTTAACGTGAGAAGATTTAATTTGTAGAATGGAAAACATGATTATGCACAACGAAAAGTCACAAGCTACTAGCAAGGAAATCAACATGATGATGTATTTAGAGTTGGGTGATCTATCTGGTCAAAAAGGCAATACTGATTCAGCACTTGATTATTACCTCAAGGGACTTCAAGCAGCAAAAGAACTCAATGACAAATCAAGAATTCAACAGTTTTCAAATTTAATATTGACATACATTTAGTTGAAATAAATCCACCTAACCACCTTATTTCTTTTTAATGAAACCTACCACCACTGCAGTTAGCAATCAAAGCCTCATCCATGAAATGATAAATCATCTTGAATTGGGTAATGTTTGTGGAGAAAAAGGAAACATTCAGCAAGCGATCGACCACTATATTAAAGGCTTACAAATTGCCAGAGAGATTCAAGACAAACCGAGAATTCAACAGTTTTCAAACCTTATCCTTACTTATATCTAACAAAAAAGCCACTTTAAAAAAGTGGCTTTTTCATTTCAATTAAATTCAAGATTATTAGATGCCGTACTTTTTAAAGAAAGCTTCCGCTTGCTTATCTGTAGGATCCAATTCTTTTACAATTGTCCAATATGTTTTTGCCTTTGCAATATCTTTTGCTGCAGAGTTAACATAGTAATCACCCAAATATTT
>CAISOQ010000041.1 GCA_903887095.1 uncultured Flavobacteriia bacterium | reverse complement strand
TGTCTTACAATCATAGAAAATATGGAAGGTCCTTTTGAGGAGCGACACATTTTGGAATCCCAGTTGCATTTAAAAGATTATCTGGAAGATAGTGCACCAAAAAATCCTCAAAAAGCGCAGATTATGAGTGAAATAGCTCTAATCGTAAAAGATTACACCAATTTTGACGAAGAAGACATAAGTTTATTCAACAATTGATTCCCAATTGAATCGTTTGTTCAGTTTCTCTTGAGTAAACTTTAACAATGCTTCGTTTTCAATCTTTTCAAGTACTTGACCGATAAACGCCTCAACCATTAGGTTCCTGGCAGAACGATCTGAAATTCCACGAGCGCGAAGATAAAATACAGCCTCTTCATCCAGTTGTCCAGTTGTGGAACCATGTGAACATTTTACATCGTCCGCATAAATCTCTAATTCAGGCTTCGAATTAACGGTTGAAAAATCCGATAGCAACACGTTCGCATTGGATTGAAATGCATTGATTTTTTGGGCATCCTTACGAACAAACACTTTCCCATTGAAGACGGCTGTGGCTTTGTTATCAATTACACCTTTGTACAATTCATTTGAATTGCAATGCGGTGCTCTGTGATCGACGCAAGTATGATTGTCAACATGTTGCTGCTTATTCAAAATATAAGCACCATTGAGATTGGTTGTAGCATTTACGCCATTAACAGAAATGTTTAAATTATTTCGGACAAAGGTCCCGTCGAGGGTGAATGTATTAATTGTAAACGTAGCGTCTTTTGCTTGATCAACTTGTTCTGTTGAAACGTGAAAGTTTCCTTCAGCCTCACATTGTAATTTATTGACTATTAAATGCGCATTTTCAGAAACATTGATTTCTGTGATGCTATTTGCAAAAGAATTCTCTGCGTCTAGAGCAAAAAATGATTGCATGATCTCAGCTTTGGCAAACTTTCCAATATGAATAAAATTGCGCAGATTGGCAACTGTATTCTTTCCTGTTAAAAGGTGTATGAACTGAATAGGTTCTTCAATGATAGTTTTATCTTCGATTACAATAGACATACCATCGATCGCATAAACTGTGTTCATGGAATTGAACAATTCATTTTCAAGTGGAATGGATTGTCCAACAGTTGCTAATTCTTCCTTTGTGCAACCTGTTAGTGGTTTTATTGTCGCGCCTTTAGGGAATTCACCTGAGGAAAGATCACTCCGAAAAATGCCGTTTTCAAAAACAAATGTCAATCCATTATTGCTGATTTGAAAGTTCGCGTTAATGAATTCTCGACTTAAATTTTTACCAGCTCGGGCTATTTGTTCTCTTGTTGGAATTGCAGCGATTCGTCCAAGACGTGTGTATTTCCATGCTTCAGTGCGAGTTGTAGGGAAATCAATTGATTTCAATACATCTGAAGCTTTTAATAGTAATTCATTGTTGAAAGGAAGCTTTGTTTTTGGCAGGAATTCAACAAATGAGGTGACTTTGGAATCTTGAATTAGTTCGTTCATTCTGTAAAAATTAGTGAGCGTCAACTTCTGCTTTTATCCAATCGTAACCTTTTTCTTCAAGTTCGAGTGCAAGTTCTTTGGTTCCTGATTTAACAATACGTCCATTGTATAGCACGTGCACAAAATCTGGTACGATGTAATCCAAAAGACGCTGATAATGGGTGATAACAATTGTTGCATTGTCTTTTGATTTGAGCGTGTTTACACCATTTGCCACAATACGCAATGCATCAATATCCAATCCTGAATCGGTTTCGTCCAAAATAGCAAGCTTTGGCTCAAGCATGGCCATTTGAAAGATTTCATTTCGTTTTTTCTCACCACCCGAGAATCCTTCGTTGACTGAGCGAGAAGCAAGCTTAGCATCGAGTTCCACTATAGCAGATTTCTCGCGTACCATTGCCATAAAGTCTTTTGCTGATATAGACTCTTCTCCTTTGTATTCTCTTATTTCATTCAAGGCAGTCCTTAGGAAATTTACATTGGATACGCCTGGGATTTCAACAGGGTATTGAAAGGCAAGAAATAAACCTTCTCTAGCACGATCTTCAGTAGATAATTCAAGTAAATCTTTTCCGTCAAAATCCACAGAACCATCTGTGATTTCATATTCTTCTCTTCCTGCTAAAACGGATGCCAATGTGCTTTTACCAGCACCATTGGGTCCCATGATTGCATGTACTTCACCTGCTTTCACCTCAAGGTTCAACCCTTTTAAAATCTCCTTTCCGTCAATGGAAGCGTGTAAATTATTAATTGTGATCATAGTCTTTATATTGAGAGAATTCTAATAGTTTCTTTTTAAAATAATATTAATTCAAATGTTCAAATGTTCAAATGTTCAAATGTTCAAATGTTCAAATGTTCAAATGTTCAAATGTTCAAAGTTTTATTACCCTACCGACCCTTCGAGTGAAATTGCCAGGAGTTTCTGAGCTTCAACAGCAAATTCCATGGGTAATTGATTCAATACTTCTTTACAGTAGCCATTGACAATTAAACTAATTGCTTTTTCCTCACTAATTCCCCTTTGCAAACAGTAGAAGATTTGGTCCTCTCCAATTTTAGAAGTCGTAGCTTCATGTTCAATTTTAGCCGTGCTATTCTTGCACTCGA
Source organism: uncultured Flavobacteriia bacterium (assembly GCA_903887095.1). Taxonomy (GTDB): domain Bacteria; phylum Bacteroidota; class Bacteroidia; order Flavobacteriales_D; family Crocinitomicaceae; genus M0103. The sequence continues at coordinate 9,003 of CAISOQ010000041.1, read as the reverse complement.
TGTACGGAAAAGTATGTGCGCCGCATTCGTCGGTCATTAATAAAGAGTCACATTGCGAGAAATTTCGAGCATGCTCGGCATTCTTATGGATTTGTACCAGTCCTCTGTAGGAGTTTTGCGATTTGCCAGCAGAAATACCTTTTGAAATAATGGTACTTTTGGTATGTTTTCCAAGGTGAATCATTTTTGTTCCAGTATCAGCTTGCTGAAAGTTGTTTGTTACAGCAACGGAGTAAAATTCACCAATCGAATGATCACCTTTCAAAATGCATGACGGGTATTTCCATGTCACAGCAGAACCTGTTTCAACTTGCGTCCACGAAATTTTTGCGTTTTTTTCACAAATTCCACGCTTTGTAACAAAATTGAAAACACCACCTTTTCCTTCTTTGTCTCCGGGATACCAGTTTTGTACAGTTGAATATTTTATCTCAGCATTATCTAACGCGATAAGTTCTACCACAGCAGCGTGCAACTGGTTCTCGTCTCTTTGTGGTGCGGTACAACCTTCTAAGTAGGAAACATAAGACCCTTCGTCTGCGACAACAAGTGTGCGCTCAAATTGACCTGTCCCACCTTCATTGATGCGGAAATAGGTAGAGAGTTCCATCGGGCATCTAACGCCTTTTGGAATGTAGCAAAATGATCCGTCAGTAAATACTGCAGAATTCAATGCAGCATAAAAATTATCAGTAACAGGTACTACCGTACCCATGTGTTTTTTTACTAAATCGGGATATTCTTGAACTGCTTCAGAGAACGAACAGAAAATGATTCCGAGTTCTTTGAGCTTCGATTTAAATGAGGTGGCAACAGATACCGAATCCATCACAAAATCCACGGCAACACCTGTTAATCGCTGTTGTTCCTCCATTGAAATACCCAATTTAGCCATTGTTTCTTTCAATTCAGGGTCAACGTCATCCCAAGATTCATACTTTTTGGTTTGCTTTGGGGCAGAATAATAGGTGATATCTTGAAAATTTGGTTTTTCATAATGGACGTGCGCCCATTCTGGTTCCGTCATTTCTTTCCAAATTGAAAAGGCTTTTAGACGATGTTCCAAGAGCCACTCTGGCTCATTTTTTTTAGATGAAATAAAGCGAATAATATCTTCATTCAATCCCTTTGGCGCTTTATCAGAAGCGATGTTTGTAACAAAGCCAAATTTGTATTCTTGATTTTCAAGATCCTTGGCAAGTTCATTTTCGGTATATCCCATTTTATTGAATAGGTTTAAAGCGAAAAGGATTCGCCGCATCCGCAAGTCCTACCTGCATTCGGGTTATTAAACACAAAACCTTTACCGTTCAGTCCGCCAGAAAAATCAAGCGTCGTTCCAATCAAGTATAAATAGCTTTTTTTATCAACGACTACCTTGACTCCGTTGTCCTCAAAAACTTTATCACCTTCTTTTTCCGTGTTATCGAAAGTTAGTTGATACATCAAACCTGAACATCCACCGCCATCAACACCCACACGGATAAAAAATCCTTCCTTCCCTTCGTCTTCCATAAGGCGAACAGCTTGTTTTTTAGCTGCTTCTGTAACTGTTACCATAAACCTTTATTTAGATTAATTATAAATAGTTGTTTATTTCTTTGCAAAAATACCGATTTATTGAAAGTTCTGCAAGAAAAAAAGGATCAATAGTAGTAATGGCAGCATTCAATGACATTCTTGGGTCTAATGTTGGTTAAGCGCATTACGTATTTCATTAAATTTGTCTTTTCTAGATAGCAGTTTTGAAGGTTTTTAATGATTTCGAGGCAATAAGTAATGTCAAAAACCCAGTGCTGACAATTGGGACTTTTGATGGTGTGCATTTAGGGCACCAAAAAATCATTGATCAACTCAATCGAGAAGCAGAAAAAATTGGAGGAGAATCAGTCTTGTTTACTTTTTATCCTCATCCAAGAATGGTTATTTATCCTGAGTCGCATGGGCTTAAATTACTCCAAACTCAGGAGGAAAAACTCGATAAGTTGGAGCGGATGGGCTTGAAAAATGTCATTTTATTTCCTTTTACATTTGAGTTCTCACGCTTGACAGCCCTTGAATTTGTCCGGGATTACCTCGTAAACAAATTACATGTTCGGAAAATGGTGATAGGTTATGATCATCAATTTGGCAAGAATAGAGAGGGTTCATTGGAATTTCTTCAGCAGATTTGTGAAACCTATGATTTCGAAGTGATTGAAATTCCGGCTCATGACATCGATGATGTGAATGTTAGTTCTACGAAGATTAGAGAAGCCATATTGGCGGGTAATGTTGAGCGTGCAGCCGAATTTTTGGGGGAACCTTATTCGTTGAGTGGGGAAGTAGTGAAAGGGAAAGCATTGGGCAGAACGATTGGGTTTCCTACTGCAAATATCAAAGTAAAAAACACTGAAAAATTAGTGCCTTCAATTGGTGTTTATGCTGTAACAGTTTCTTTTGACAATAGGAGTTGTCTGGGTATGATGAACGTGGGTGTTCGCCCAACCGTTAGCGGTGAAAACGATTTGAGCCTTGAAGTGAATATTTTAGACTTCGATGAAGATTTATACAATAAAACTTTATATGTTAATTTCCATGCTCGATTGAGGGATGAGCAGAGGTTTGATGGCGTTGATGAATTGGTTGAGCAATTAAAAAAAGATGAGAAGGCTGTACGTGCTTTTTTTGCTACTTGCGTTCTCTAGATCATTTTTTGGTCAGTGGGATGTGAAGGTGTATTCATGGGAAACAGCTAAATTAGCTTCTCCTGACACCGTATTTGGGATCACATTTTCAAAGTCAAAATTGAAGATTTTACCAGAAGAATTGAAAGCATTCAATCAATTAAAACACCTTGATCTTAGTAAAAACGATTTAACTGATTTGCCTGCATATATTGGTGATCTGGATAGTCTAATTTATCTCGATATTTCGAAAAATGACTTCAGTATTTTTCCGGTTGAAATTTGTCGTTTGTCGAATTTGAGCACATTTGTGGCGAATCGAAATAGTTTCTCTGAGTTACCTGAATGTATAGGGTATTGCAAAAAATTGAGCGTTATCGATTTGTGGTCAACACCCGTTACATCCTTTCCAAAATCATTTTCAGAATTAAAAAGTTTAAAAATGCTTGATTTGCAGGGAAACAGGTATTCTCCAACTTTTCAGAGGAAACTAATTGAAACTCTTCCTTGGGTAGAAATCAAGCTTGATCCACCCTGTGATTGCATGGAGTGATTAGGCAGATTTAGTTTTTGTGACCGAGCGAAAAATGGCTATTATAAGTAATCCCAAATAAACAATAAGTGAAATCTTATAAAATACTCCCGCTATCAGCTCGTAAAAGGTAAAGTCTTGTTTTTTTGAAATAGAAGCTTGAATAATTCCAGCGTTTCTACCTTTTTTACGCACCAAAACCTTTCCATCTTGATCTATAACCGCAGAAATTCCACTGTTTGAACTTCTAAGAATGGCAGTTCGACTCTGTATGGCCATTGCAACATTGGAGCATAAATATTGTTCGGAGCCATTCAGGTTTTTGTTCCAAAATTCATTTGCTAAAACAACAAGGAAGTCACTTTCGCTAGCAAATTCTGCCATTTTTAGAGGGAAAATACTTTCATAGCACAATACAGGAACAAACTTTTTTCCTAGCATGGTTTTGTGAACGGTTCGACTGTTTTCATAACTAGAAACCATTGTGTTGGTGCCTACTACATCTGCAAATTCTTCCATCACAGGGAGCGTTTCAAGAAATGGAATTCGTTCTTGAAATGGAACAAAAATTTCTTTTCCTCGGAGGGAGTATAAGCCATTTTTATTTATGGTCACTGCCACATTGTGTGTCCGGTAGTAAAAATTCCGTGCTTTTTCAAGTCTGGAATAAGGGTTGTTTTGACCTTCAGGGTCCAAGGAAAAACCAAAGCCACCAAAGCAAACTGACAGCTCATTCGTATTTTTCAATTTCAACAACATTGACTTGTAAGAATTCTCACCACTTAAATTATTCATCCAACCAACATTCGAAATGATTGTCTCTGGCCAAGCCAAAAGTTCAGTTTTACTGAATGAATTTAGTTTGGATTTTTCACATAGTTTATCGACAATTTCTTCTGGATTGAAGTGAGTTCTGCGATTGTAAGTGTCTTGGAAAGTGTGCAGTGCTGCGATAGTTGTCTTTTTATTATCAGGGTTGAAAGACATGAAAATCGAAAGAACGAAAGGAGAAATTCCCAAGGATATCAATGCAAGGGATTTTCCTGGTTTTTGTTTGGAAAGAATTTTTTCCAGCGCTAAATAACAACCCAAATTGGCCGTCAAAATAAACAGGGAACCTCCTTCAATTCCAATTATTTCATACGCTTGTATGATTTTGGGAAACATACCTAATCCACTGCCCAGAGAGAAAAATGGAGTACTTAGCACCCAGTATTGATTAATAAATTCAATAGTCATGTGTCCTGCTAGGAAGTAGATTAAGCTCCATTTTCGACCTAAATGCTTGTTGATAAAGAGCATTGGGCATAAAAATGCCGAATAGGCGATGCTTTCAAATAGTACACCTATAAAGTAAGATTTTGGTGAAGAGTCATAAAACCAACTGGAACTTAGTCCAATCCATGAGGCATGTGCTATAAAAAGAAAAGAGAACCACATGACGCCTTTTCTTTTGATGTCCGAATTGGCTAAATAGTGAAATGCAAACAAAAGTGGTGTGAGTCCAATGAACAGAAGAGGAAAGAGCCCATTTGTTGGCCATCCAATATTGAAAAGGAGCCCAGACAATATGCTTAGTAAGAAACCGGTCGTTATTCGATTAAACATGTAAATCAATCTTTGAGTGATAAAATTAAGCAGAAGATGACATTTTTTGTTTTTTATTTAACTCAATATAAGAAAATTAAGCATAAATTTTGTTTGCAAACTGATAAAGTCATAACTTCGGGGCGCCTAAATACACTGTAAAGATGAATTGTATTCACTTATGCCTGCTAAATGCAGCTTTTTTTGCACTATCAAGTGCGTCCGTTTCTTATTCTCAGGAATCGGCCAACGTTGCTAAAGTGGAAGAGTTTTTAAAGGAAATCTACAGAGATTGTCCGCAATATGTAGATTCTTCGCACATAGAATTTGGGAAAGATTGTTTGAAAAGAACAATTTTTCACAAGGTTGCCAAGGATCAATACCCTGAATGTCCTTTGCTTTCTGTAGCGCAAAAAAAGAATAAATGCAATGAACAAATGTCTTACGATTTATCAAGCTTTGATCCTCAAACTTTTAATCCTTTGAAGTATCATTTCTTTTATTATTCTCCCAACACTTCTTTTTTTAGAGTGGATGGAACTGAATACATCATTGAAATTAAACCTGGCAAATAAAAAAATCACATGAAAAAGCGCATATTATTTGTCTTCGTAACCCTTCTTATAAGCTCAAGCAAATTGTTTGCTTCTGGCGGAGGCTGCACAGGAACAGAAATACCATGTTCTTCAGCCAATCCATTTTGTTCAACAATATCCTATAATTTCCCAAATGAAACGAGCACTTGTGTTCCATCTGGTCCAAATTATGGTTGTTTGGCTTCGCAACCAAATCCTGTTTGGTATTACATGCAAATTAATCAGTCAGGCAATATTCAACTTGATTTGGAGCAAACAACAGGTCCAAATGGAACTGGTTCTGGTCTTGATGTTGACTTTGCCTTATATGGACCTTATTCAAGTTTAAATGCTGGTTGTTCAGCAATAGATGGAGGCGATTTTCCTCTTCAATGTAGTTTTAGTGCGGCGCCAACAGAGACTATTGGACTAGGCTTGACTGGAGGTGCCGGCTCAGGAGAATCTACGCCGTCTTCCGCTGTTGTGGGGCAGTTTTACATCGTGCTGATTACAAATTATGATGGAGCTTCAGGCTATATAAGTTTTAATCAGTCTGTTGGTTCAACAGGCTCTGCCGATTGTTCCATTGTTACTCCTTGTGATATTTCAAGCGTGACGGCTACACCGAGTTCTTGTGATGGCTCTGGAAATTATTCTGTGAGCGGAACGATATCTTTTGTTACACCACCTGCAACGGGAACATTGACAGTAACAACGAGCTGTGGTGGAATCGAGACATTTTCTGCCCCTTTTAATTCACCTCAAAATTACTCTATCATTGGTTTAACTGGTAATGGAGGTGGTTGCACAGTTACTGCAACATTTTCTGATGATGCCACGTGTACAAAAGATCAAACATTTACAGCTCCAACATGCGGATGTGCTGTTACGGCAGGAAATTCTGGTCCTGTATGCGAAGGGTCTACTTTTGGTCTCACAGCCTCAAATGTGACGGGAGCAACATCCTACACATGGAGTGGGCCAGGAAGTTTTTCTTCTTCGACTCAAAATCCGACAGGGTTAGTGGCGCCTTCAACGGCAGGGACTTATACCTACACGCTTACAGTGAATTCTTCATCTGGTAGTTGTTCGAATACGACAACTTTGGTAGTGGATGATTTACCTGTTTTAACCTTGAACCCACAAACCGTATGTTCTCCAGCTACTGTTGACCTTACATCAGGAGCCGTTGCAAGCACTACGATAGGTGCATTGACCTATTATACAGATGTAGCGCTTACAAGCCCTGTTGCTTCGCCCGGCGCAGTGGCAGCTGGCACATATTTTATCAATGCCACTAATGGCACATGCAATGCAAATGGTTCGTTGTTGGTGACTATAAACACAACGCCCACTTTAACAGTGGCAGATCAAACAGTTTGTTCACCTGCAACAGTCGATTTGACGAATGCAAGTGTCTCAAGTACTGATGTCGGTGCAATTTCTTATTACTCAGATCCCGCTTTGACAACTTTGTTGTCAAGTCCAAATTCAGTAGGTAATGGATCCTACTACGCACAGGCCGATAATGCAGGATGTTTAGCGAGTGGAACTATCAATGTAACTGTAGATGCACTTCCCGTTTTAACCTTGAATGACCAAACAGTTTGTTCACCTTCAACAGTTGATTTGACGTCAACTTCTGTAGTTAATTCAAGTGTTGGTGTTGTTTCCTTTTACTCAGATCCAACTCTGTCAACAGTTGTTTTTTCCCCTTCTTCTGTTGGTGCAGGAACATATTATATTGAATCCGTTAACGGGACATGTTCTGTAAATGGTTCATTAACAGTCTCAGTAACCACAACCCCAACTTTAAGTTTAACGAGTCAACTGGCTTGTTCACCTGCAACAATTGACTTAACATCTAGTTCTGTGGCTAGTTCGAACGTTGGAAGTCTTACTTACTACTCCGATGCTGCTTTGTCAATTCCTGTTTCAGTGCCAACATCAGTTAGTACAGGAACTTATTATATAGAAGCTTCAAATGGTATTTGTAGTGCAAATGGCTCATTAACTGTAACTGTTAATACAACGCCATCACTTACTTTGAATGATCAAACGGTTTGTGCACCAAACACAGTAGATTTGACTGACCCTTCTATTGTGTCAACTACTGCTGGAACTTTAGCATATTATACAGATCTAACTTTAACCACTCCTTTCTCGACACCTTCATCGGCTGGAGCAGGAACCTATTATGTAGAGGCAACGAATGTCAATTGTTCATTCAGTGGAAATATTTTAGTGACTGTGAATGCGACACCAACTTTATCCCTTTCCAGTCAGTCGTTGTGTGCTCCGGCAACAGTTGATTTGACTTCTTCTGCCATTGCAAGTACAGATATAGGGGTGCTTTCGTACTATTCTGATGCTGCATATTCAACTATAGTTTCAAATCCTACAGCTGTTGGAACCGGTGTCTACTATGTTGAGGCAATCAGTAATGGTTGCAGTGCAAATGGTTCTTTGACAGTTGCAATAAATACTATTCCTTCCTTGACTTTGAATGATCAAACAATTTGCGCACCTGCGACAGTGGATTTGACTGATCCTACAGTTTCCTCAACAGATGTTGGAATATTGGCTTATTACACAGATCCTGCAATGACTATTTCGGTGGCTACACCTACTGCGGTTGGTACTGGAACTTATTATGTGGAATCGACCAATAACAATTGTGCTTTTAGTGGAATTGTTGAGGTAATTATTGCGAATATTCCGGTCATAACACCGAACACTCCAATTGTAGGGTGTGGTTCGGTCGTACTTCCTGCGATTACTGGTACAGATATAATCAATGAAGGTTATTGGACAGGTTCCAATCAAACGGGTACGCTTTATAGTGTTGGAGATGTAGTTTCTACTTCTGGCACCCTTTATATGTTTGCAGGATTGTCAGGTTGTTCTGATCAGGAGTCAACCCAGATAACAATTCAGGTTCTTCCAACTGTTGCTTCAGTTACTTCAGGTGGAACATATTGTCAAGGTGATGCAGTGAACAATGTTTTAGCGAATGTTTCTGGAACTGGACCTTGGACTGTCGACTATACCGTAGATGGTGTGACTCAATCAGCTACAGGATCATCGAGTCCTGTAAGTTTAGGAAATGCACCTGGTGTTTATGTGGTGACAAATCTTTCTGATGCTAATTGTCCAAATGGCGCAAATGGTTCTCAAACAATAACGGTTAATCCACTTCCTAATTCCCCTTTAACAAGTGCAGACACAACATATTGTTCAACGTGGACTATTCAACAAATGACAGCCGCAGGGAATGGTGGGGTTTTTACTTGGTATTCAGATGCAACCTTGACGAATCAACTTGCTACAGGTGCAACTTTGTTGCCAGGCAGTAATGAAGGAGTAGCAACTTATTATGTTACTGAAACACTTTTGGGTTGTGAAGGACCCTCAAGTCCAATAGTTGTTTCAATTGAATTTTGTGAAATAGTTATACCATCAGCATTTACACCGAATGGAGATCAAGTCAATGATCTTTGGAATATTTTAGAATTGGACAATGTTTATCCGAACAATCTAGTTCAAGTATTCAACCGATGGGGAGAAAAAATTTACGAATCGGATAAAGGAGATTATCTCGGTAGACCATGGGATGGCTTCTACAATAATACGAAGTTGCCGG
>CAISOQ010000040.1 GCA_903887095.1 uncultured Flavobacteriia bacterium | reverse complement strand
ATTTACAATTCAAAAGGGCAAGTAGTTTCGATCGTCAAAAGACCTGAAAACAATTCATTTAGCTTAATTAATTTGGAGAAAGGGATTTATTTTGTTGTGTTTCTCAAAGAGAAAAAAAGAGTATTAACCAAGAAGGTAATAAAAGAATAACAGTTACTCTACCTAAAATCAAAGCCCGCAGGTCACTGCAGCCTGCCGAAATGACGGTTTTTAGGCTTCATTTAAAGTTGGTTTTGTACTTGAAAACAGGGTTTAAGCGAAAGTTTAGACTTCCTGAAGCAGACTGATAAGTGCCTCCTACCAAAAATCTAACAATCGTTGTTAGCTATGAAGTACGAAATCTCAATAATCCCAACACAAGAAATCAAATCCCTCTTTGAATTGCTTATTTACAAATTCTATCTTTTGGAAGCGTTCAAAGCATTCATCCGTTGAAAATACTTTTCATCATTTTGAACATTTTATTTATTTCATTGTTTTTGAATTAATTGCGGATGAAAAAGGCAATTCAAAAACATGGAGTTATCGAAAATCCTTAAGAGTAGATAAATTAAAATTTTTTTAGCATGGAACATTTAAAAATTGCGAGCGACAATTACGTTGCGTTTACGTTCTTTATTGGAACGATGGCCATGATGGCTGCCTCAGTCTTCTTTTTCTTCGAGCTGAATAATACCTCGAAAAAATGGAGAACGTCTGTCCTTGTTTCTGGACTCATAACTTTTATTGCAGCAGTACATTACTACTACATGAGAGGTTACAATCTTGAGACTGGAGAATCACCTACATTCTTTCGTTATGTAGATTGGATTTTAACAGTTCCATTAATGTGCGTGGAGTTTTACTTAATTACCAAAAAAGCAGGAGCTAAGATCTCCCTTCTTTGGAAGTTGATTTTCGCATCGTTGGTGATGTTGGTAACTGGTTACTTTGGTGAAACTATTGATCGTGGAAACAGCGTTTTGTGGGGAGTCATTTCCGGAGCAGCTTACTTCTACATTGCTTACCTAATTTGGTTCGGAGAAGTGGCAAAGCTATCGCAAACAGCAGGTGTTCAAGTGGCAAAAGCAACGCGCATTCTAGCTTGGTTTGTATTGGTAGGATGGGCTATTTATCCTTTAGGATACATATTAGGAACACCAGGCGGATTGTTTGGTATCAAACTAGTATCTGACCCAGAAGCAGCTACACATGCCATGGACATTGTTTACAACATCGCAGATGCCATCAATAAAATTGGATTTGGACTTGTTATTTACAGTCTATCAAGAAATGAAGAATAATACAAATTATTTGTTCTGATAATAAAGGGAGAATGTTTTTTAAACTTCTCCCTTTATTTGTTTAAAAAATCTATTACCACGTTCTAATCATCACTCAACTGCACCAAGAAAGACAGTACCACTCTGAAGTATTAGAAATCCAAACGGGAAGCATTTTTAAAAGTTTACAAACGTATACACACTATTAACTCCGGCCGAGAACCTTAAGTCGTTTCGCATGGGAAAGAAATGCTATTGTGAAGGTTGGTTTTAAATTGTACGGAATTCCAAATTCAGCTGCTACTTGTTCAACAATCGGTGCAATTTTTCTGTAATGCAAATGACACGTATTTGGAAAAAGGTGATGCTCAATCTGAAAATTCAGTCCCCCGACATACCAATTTAAAAACAGATTGTTCCGCGCAAAATCTGAGGTAGTTAACAATTGATGCGTCTCCCATTCATTGTGAATGACACCGTGTTCATCTGGCAAAGGTTGTTGCGCTCCTTCAACGACGTGTGCCATCTGAAAAATGGTACTCATGATGATCCCAGCAGTAAAGTGAAGTATACAAAACCCAACAACAACTTGGTACCATTTGTATTCTGTGAGCCAAAGCGGCAGTCCTATTAACAGAGATGCATAAATCAACTTGGTAGCAATGAGTTTGATCACTTCACGTTTTGGTTGGTACCCTTGTTCTTTTGTAATTCCAATTTTATTGAATTCAATTAATTGACCAATATCCGTAATGAGTTTGGCCAGCGTCATAAAGCCATAAAAAAAGTAAGCATAAAGAAATTGAAACCGATGAAAGCGTTTTAAGGGCGCATGTTCACACAAGCGCAAAGTTGCCTTGGTTTCAATGTCCTGATCGTACCCATAGACATTCGTAAAGGTATGGTGCAAAATATTGTGCTGTACTTTCCAATTAAAGGTGTTGCTGCCCAATAAAAACATGGTGGATGCAAAGGTGCTATTCACCCATTTTTTACTCGAAAATGCCCCGTGTGCGGCATCGTGCATCACCGACATTCCTATTCCTGCTTCGCCAATCCCCATCAGGAGCACTAATAAAATCGCAGGAAGAATTGTTACATGTAACGTAAGTAAAAGAACAAAGGGAACAAGATACATCGACAGCATCACCGCTGCCTTCAGTAACATGCGCACATTTCCTTTCGGAGAAATTTTATTTTCTTTGAAATAGGCATTGACTCGTTTTCTGAGCTCTGCTGCAAATTGTTGTTGTTTTGGATCGTTGCCTACGAACTTTAATGTTTTCATTCGTCAGTGGATTTATTCATTTTTCAATCACCCATTTGAATACAAAATGACAAAATAACTGCCTGTTTTTAATTGACTCAACTCAGCAATAAACTTGTTTTACGTAATTCTCACTTCCTGTTTGATCCTGAAAAATTAATTTGCCGATTGTGACTGAAAAAATTGAAAAACTTGATTATATTTAATAAAACAAACTACT
>CAISOQ010000039.1 GCA_903887095.1 uncultured Flavobacteriia bacterium | reverse complement strand
CATTTTTCCACCATCCCATTTCCCAGCAATCTCTTTTGTCACCTTCCCAGACGGTCTGAAATAATCTTGAACACCATCTTCAATAGCACTCAAGGTTTTTGCAATCTGCTCTTCATAAACCCGCAATGGATCCGTAATTTCAGACAAGGAATTTTCATAATCTTGAATAATCTCTGGAATGAGCGCATTAAATAAATTGAAAATAATGTCAAATGATTCCCCGATTAAATCAGGTTCTGAAATCGTCTGCTGTATATTGTAAACAAATTGAATTTGATCGAAACTATAATCAAATTCGAATGTCCACGGATATTTTTCAATCATTTCGCTAATGGTTGCATAACTGCCATTACCATTGCAATTCCAGAGCACGAGGTTTTTGTATTTTTTAAAATCCTTTTCATATTTGCGGAAAAAGGATAATAAATTTCTCCTTGTAACTTCAGTCAATAAGCCAAAATGCTCAATGTTCTTCTGATCCTTCCAATCTGGCAAAAAGCCTACAGCAAGTGAACCATCACCATAAAGCGACAAGTGCAGTGAAAGAGCAGCCTTGGTGATAGCATCTTTTGGAAAGATACTACACCATGCGTAACTTGCCATGTTACCAATCTGCCATTGGTTTTGTTTTGTGCCCCATTCAAGTCCACCCTCAAGTTGAAGTGTTTTTAGACGCAGTTGGACAAACCGTTCAAGACTCGTGAAAGCAAACTTATGCCAGTATTCTTTAGTTTCTTGAGAATTGGAATCCCCTACTATTTTGTAATTACTGACCCCACCACCTGCATTCAATTTCACCATGCTCATCAACCATGTTCGCGCAATGATCAATGAATGAAAAGCATTCAATTCCTCTTTTGTCATGGTAACAGACTCAGACTTTCTTGCATCAAGCGGATCAAATCCCAGGGCATACGCTCTAGAGTCAAAAATTTTATCGAATTCATTGGGGTGAACGCCGTATTGTTCACCCATTAATTTCAGAACAAGTTCATTGAACGTTTTATTTCGAATGGCCGTATCCAATGCTTCAATAAAACGGGCATCTACTTCTGGAAATGGATCTTCAATACCCAATTCATTAGCTGTTTGAAGAATAATTTCTTTTACTTGTTCAGAGCTTAATCCAAGTTTAGTGCGCGAAACGGATTCAAGAAAACGGAATTCTTCCATGCTGATTTGCTTGTCCTCCAATGCCACAACAATGTGTTCTTTGAACTCAGACAATGAGCTCATTTTTCGCAATTCTTCTTGTTCTGCTTTTATTCGCTCTACCGCCAAAGGATCAGGCTGCAACAATATCTTCCAATCTGCAGGCAACAAATGATCTTTTGAATTCAAAAGTACACGCACTCCTTCTGGTAACTCGAAGCCAGCCTGTACTTTTTTAGTATCGTCTCCATCTTCAAAATTCAAAATCAAGGCATCTTTTTCATTCTCTGAAACAATGTATTGATCGTATTCCCAAAGCGGATTCAATTGATCCAATACTCCTTGAATAGATGTCTCCAATGGCTCGAGAATGAAACGGTAACAATCATCTGTAAAGGGCCAACTGACAGTTTTGCCTTTCACATCATAGATCGGGTGGGCAATTTTATTTCTCAATTCAACAAATTTGTTGAAGAATTGATTCAGGTTGCACTTTTTAAGCGTTGTTCCTTTTTTCAATTGCATACAACGATCGTAGAGGTTATCCTTCTCATCCGATTCCACCACCTTTTTCAAAATATCCAGGCTGGCAATGAAATTTGCAATGACATCGTTCTTTTCCTCTTTACGAATTAAATCATCCAGCAGTGAAGGCTTACCAATATCTGCGAGATGTTGACTTGTATTTCTCACCCAACCAACATATGTACCAACCGATAAGGACTTCTTGTTGTTAATGATATCCTTTTCAAGTGTCATCAAATGCGTCCCCGATTCTTTGTACTCTGCAAGCACAAAAGAACATACATGCATGATTAAACTTTCGCCTAAATGCAATAAATAACGCTGACGCGCTTCATAAAATTTTGCTTTTGCAATATCATCAAGCGACTTGATAAATGACTGGGGTAATCTTGACATGTTAACTAAAATTGTAGTATTTATAATCGGTTTATATGGCGCACAAAGAAGCTCCGTAATATTAAACTTTTTTATACATTTACTCATTAAAATCTATATAAATTTTAACTATTATGCTTTCAGGAAAAAAAATATCTAGACTAATTTATTTTACCGGTGTTATTGTTCTTTTTAGTTCCTGTGGACAAAGTGAAGAAGAAAAATTAATAGAAAAGTATAAATGCTCATCCTGTGAAGATTGTATGACCAAATATAATTTTGAGGCAGCACATGCTTATTTAGCATTAGCAGATTGGAGAGAAGCTAATTTTAGAGAAGAAATAGCTGTTCTAACAGCTGAAGCGAATTATTGGGTAAAAGAAAAAGACTACGAACGAGCAATGGATATACTAGAAGAATTTCACTTGGACGGATATGAAAATGAAAAGCAGAAAGTGAAGTTTAATATATTATCATCCATCATTG
>CAISOQ010000038.1 GCA_903887095.1 uncultured Flavobacteriia bacterium | reverse complement strand
TGTTTTTAATTCATGTGTAACAGATAAGAGAAAATTATTTTGACTTTTTGTAAGTTTCAGCTCCTTCTTTATGGAAGATCTGATCTTAAACAATCCGATGATGAGCAAGATGAAGAAAACAAGTCCTTCACCCAAAATCATTGCAACTCTCTTTGAAACAATGGAGGGTTCTTTTTTAAGTTCGCCAGTTAATTCGATGAGGTGATATCCCCACCATACAAATTGCAGGAAAACATAAATTCCTAATAAATAGAAAATGATAGCGGTCTGTCGTTTCATGCTGCTTAGACCGGATTTATCAGTAAGCTCTTTCGTTCTTTCCTTCCATCCAATTCATAAAGGCTTTACAAGCTACCTTATTACCTCCCGGTGTTGGATAGTTCCCAGTAAAATACCAGTCGCCTAAATTGTTTGGACATGAGATATGCAGATTTTCAACTGTTTGATAAACAATCTCTACTTCTGCACGAATGTTTTCAGGAGTTAATAATTTTCCAATCCGGGCAGAAACTTCTTCGTGAGTGTAAGGAGCATAGATTTCTTTTACATGATTGATAATCTGCTCTTTCGGAAGATGCATTTGTGCTTTACATTTAGCATATAAATCATCCAGAATATGTTCTTTTCCATGCTCTTTTAGGAGGCTAATGGCTGCTTCAAAAGCAATAAAATCGCCCATTTTTGCCATGTCAATACCGTAACAATCCGGGAATCGTATTTGAGGCGCGGAAGAAACAACAACTATTTTCTTTGGTTCCAAACGATCAAGAATTCGGAGGATACTCTGTTTTAAAGTCGTGCCTCGTACGATGGAATCATCAATTACTACCAAGTTATCCTGGTTGCGTTTTACACTTCCGTAGGTAATGTCATAAACATGTGCCACAAGGTCATCTCTTGAATCATCTTGGGTAATGAAAGTTCGCAGTTTAGCATCTTTAATTGCAATTTTTTCGATGCGTGCTCGCTGGAAAAGAATCTTTTTAAGTGCTTCTTCAGTAATGTTGTTGCCAAGACTCGAAATTTCTTCAAATTTCCTTCTGTTGAGATAATCTTCCAAGCCTTTGATCATCCCGTAAAAGGAAACTTCGGCTGTATTCGGGATAAAAGAAAAAACAGAATTATCTAGGTCATGATTAATGGCCTCTAAAACTTGTGGAACGACATTTTTTCCAAGTTCTTTTCGTTCATTGTAAATTTCAATATCATTTCCTCTTGAGAAATAGATACGCTCGAAGGAACATTTAAGCGCTTCTTCTGGCTCGTTGATTAACGTTTCAGTGACATCGCCATTTTTACGAATAATCAATGCGTGACCCGGAGTAAGTTCTTTGATGTGTTCGCTGCGCAGATTGAATGCGGTTTGGATTACAGGACGTTCTGAGGCAACGACACAAATTTCATCGTCCTCATACCAAAAAGCTGGTCTTATGCCGGAAGGATCTCTTAACACAAAGGCGTCACCATGACCAAATAAACCTGCCATAGCGTAGCCGCCATCCCAAACTTCTGAAGCTTTTTTCAGGATTTTCTCAATGTCAATGCGTTCTGAAATTTTTGCGTAAATCTCGCGGTTTGTAAGTTTTTCATTTTTTATTTCTGCATACAGCTCTTCATTTTCAACATCCAGAAAATGACCAATTTTCTCTAACACAGTAACGGTGTCTGATTTCTCTTTCGGATGCTGCCCAATCTCAACCAATACATCAAAAAGCTCATCAACGTTAGTTAGATTGAAGTTTCCTGCAACTACTAAATTTCGTGTAATCCAATTGTTTTGTCTTAAAAACGGATGACAACTTTCAATGCTGTTTCTTCCGAAGGTTCCGTAGCGCAAATGTCCAAGAAATAATTCGCCTGTAAATCCTGCATTTTGTTTCAGATAGTCAACATTTTTCAACAATTTTGGATCTTCTTCAGCAATTTGTTTAAACCGTTCGTTGATATGATCAAAAATATCCTGAATAGGGTTTTTCTTGATGGAACGATAGCGTGAAATATAGCGCTCACCTGGTTCCATGTCGAGTTTGATATTTGCTACACCCGCACCATCTTGACCACGGTTGTGTTGCTTTTCCATGAGCAGGTGTAATTTATTCAATCCGTAAAAAGCACTGCCGTATTTATCTAAATAATACTGAGTGGGTTTCTTTAATCGGAGAAGTGCTATTCCGCATTCATGTTTGATCGCGTCGCTCATGGAACTGAAAGATGTAAAAATGAGTCGCAAATTTAATGTTTTTTCAGGTCATGACTTCGACTTTTTAGCAATAATTATCGATAATAAAAGCAACCTTTATCCCTATTTTTCAGTTTAACTAATGAGCGCCGATTGAATGGTATGATTTATCAATTTTTGGCGCTATGAAACTGCAGCAATTGTTGTAATTTCGGATAGTCAATGAAACACCTAGTGGTATTTTTAGTTCTGTTGCTTACTCATCAAAATATGATGGCACAAGAACTTTGGTTGCATCCCAACAAGGGGCAATGGGACAAGGAAATACTATACTCTATGGATTTGTCACAAGGACATTTATTCGTTGATTCAAGAGGATTTACTTTTAGTTTGAATGATGCGATTGATCATAGTCACGATCATCAGGAGGAAGAAAAAGTGGCGTGTCAGGTGGTGAAAATGCATTTTAAAGATGCCACTTGGTTGGGGAATAAAGCGGAAGAAAAGGAGAGTCAGGCTTACCGAAATTATTTTTTAGGAAGTGATTCAAGCAGGTGGAAATCTGGGATTAAATCTTTTCAAGAAGTTCGATTGAATGATTTTTATTCGGGTGTCGATCTGCTCATGGATGCTACTGGTCCAAAAATGAAATATTCTTTTGAAGTAGCAGTTGGAGTGGATCCATCCATAATTCGTTCCCAAATTACTGGCTCAGATAAAGTTGAAATAAAGGATGGAGCAATCATCATTACGACACGTTTTGGAAACATCATTGAGGAAAAACCAATTGCATGGACCGAAAAAGAAGGCGAAAAAGTTTTCGTTGCAGTTGAGTATCTGCTTGATGAACAAGGAACAGTTTCCTATTATTTTCCGGAAGGATATGATCGAAATGCCAAATTAGTGATTGATCCATACCTTGTTTTTAGTACGTTTTCTGGCTCAACAATGGACAATTGGGGAATGACGGCTACACCGGATTCTCAAGGTAATTTGTATGCAGGCGGAATCGTTTTTAATATGGCAGGAAATTATCCCACGACAACCGGTGCTTTTGACGTGACGTTCAATGGAGGAAATAATTACACTTACACTTTTGGTAACTCCACCTACAACATGTCTGGGTTTGATATTGCGATTTCTAAATTTGATCCCAATGGAACATCATTAGTCTATTCAACTTATTTTGGAGGTGCGGGAAATGAGGCGCCCCATAGTTTGGTGACAGACGAAAGCGCAAATCTTTATGTGTTTGGAGTGACAGGCTCATCGAATTTTCCGGTTATTAATGGATGTTTCGATGTGACATTTAACGGTGGACCCGTCATTGCTGAAAATGAGTTAGGGTACAATGGTGCAGATATTTACGTTGCTCGTTTCAACGCCGCTGGTTCTGCGCTTGTTGGCTCTACTTTTATTGGAGGAACAGGGACAGATGGTATAAATGTTGGAAATCTAAATTATAATTACGGTGATCCGTTTAGAGGAGAAATAATAGTTAAAAATGGCTATGTTTTCGTTACTTCATCAACTCAATCTTCCGATTTCCCAACTTTGGGTGCGTCACAAGGTTCACTCAATGGAGCCCAGGATGCAGTTATCTTTAAAATGAACGCATCATTGACTGCCCTTGCTTGGTCTACGTATTTTGGTGGTTCAGGCTTAGAATCTGGAAATTCAATTCAGTTAGCCTCCAATGGTAATGTCTATGTGGCGGGCGGTACGAGTTCTTCTGGACTTTCTTTCATAGCTGGTGAAGATCTTTCATTCAACGGTGGGATATCTGATGGGTATTTGCTGAAATTACAAGGGTCTAGCGCTCTAGTTGTAGCCGGTACTTACATGGGGCTGTCAGAATATGATCAAGCCTATTTTGTACAATTGGATTTATCGGACGATGTATACGTCTATGGTCAATCTGAAAGTGCTTGGACAATGTCTAGCGGAATTTATGGTACTCCAAATTCTGGACAGTTCATTCGCAAATACAACAATTCGTTGAGTACCATTTTGTGGACGACAATGATAGGTGCAGGGAGTGGTAATCCAGAAATTTCACCAACGGCATTTCTTGTTTCAGACTGCTACGATATATACCTTTCGGGTTGGGGAGGGACCATCAATAGTTCGAATGGTAGCCAGGCGGCTTACTCAACCACCAACGGTTTTCAAACAACTTTAGATGCTTATCAGGCAACTACGAATGGATCTAACTTTTACATTGCCGTATTGGATCAAGATGCCGCAAGTTTGAAATATGCAACATTCATGGGAGGCGCGACAAGCAGCTATAACCATGTCGATGGTGGGACTAGTCGATTTGATAAATCAGGTCGCATTTATCATGCAGTGTGTGGTGCTTGTGGTGGTAATGATTATGGTTTTACAAGTACTCCAGGTGTTTGGTCACCAACAAATCAAAGTCCGAATTGTAATTTAGCAGCATTTAAATTTGAGTTAAGTACCATTGAGGCAATTATTTCTGAACCCCAAACGTTAATTTGCCTGCCTGATCCAGTAGAATTTGATAATAATAGTGCAAACGGAAATTCTTTCTATTGGGATTTTGGTGACGGCACGAATTCAACTTTAATTAATCCTACGCATGTCTACCCAGGACCAGGCAATTACAATGTGAGTTTGGTTGTTTCGGATTCCAATGGATGTTTTACACCTGATTCAGTTTCGTTTGTCGTAACTATTGGCGATTTTCAAGGAGGTGTGATTCAGCCAACGCAGCCGATTTGTCCGGGGATACCTTATCAAATGGAAGCATACGGTGGAGCAGTTTACCAATGGTCGCCTGCTGAAGTATTGGACGATCCGACAAGTCCAATGCCAATAGCTACCATCAATGAAACAACTCTTTTTACAGTCGTTATATCAGATAGTTGCGGTATCGATACTGTTACGGCAACTCTCCCTGTTTATGCCGTGAATACAAGTATCAGCAATGATACGTCTGTGTGTATTGGTAATAGTGCTTTTTTAGCAGCAACCGGAGGGATTTCCTATGTGTGGTCCCCGGTTGAAACACTATCAGACCCTACAATTTTCAACCCAATTGCCACCCCAGACACAAATACGCAGTATTCAGTGATTATTACAACTGCTCAAGGGTGCAAAAGCTTTGATACTGTGAATGTGTCTGTTTTTTATGACCCACCTATTCCAATTTTAGATGACACCACTCAGATGTGTCGGAATAGTTTTGTTGAAATCACTGCTTCCGGTGGAGACACTTATTTGTGGTCACCAAATTATCAAATCAACTCAGTGACGTCCTCCACAGTTATAGTTTCGCCTGCAGATGACTTTACCTATGTCTGTAACTTTTACAACGCGTGTGGTTTTGCAGTTGACAGTATTTTTATTGATGTTGTTGATGCAACTATTACGGCTGGTAATGACACAACGATTTGCCCGGGTGGCAGTGCAACTATGTGGGGCAATGGTGGGGTAATGTATAATTGGTATCCGGATGTAATTTATACTACCTCAACTGGAAGTTTTGTATCCGCTTCGCCTGATTCAGCGACAACTTATCTTGTTATTGGAACTGATAGTAATGGATGTATCGATTCAGCTACGGTATCTGTTCAGTTGTATACTGAACCAAACGTTATAGCATCAATTGATGTTTATGCAGTGTTAGGGGATCAAGTTGAGATTTCAGCTAATTCTCAAGTTTTCGGATTTTATTCATGGTCTCCTCCTGAAAAGGTCAGTTGTGTAAATTGTGCAACAACATTAGCACTGACAAGTCAAAACACTACTTACACCGTTCTTTTTACAGACCAAAATGGTTGCACAGATACAGATGAAGTAACGGTATATTTTGAGCCTATTATTTATGTGCCAAATACTTTTACGCCAAATGACGATGAGACGAATCAAGGATTTCAGGTGGTAGCAAAGAATATTACCGATTTCCAGTTGCTTATCTTCAATCGATGGGGAGAACTGATTTACGAAATTACTGACCTACAAGATTATTGGGATGGATCTTACAAAGGGTTAAAATGTCAGGATGGGACGTATGTTTGGAAGTTGACCTATACAGATTTAATGTACAACAGATATGAAATGACAGGTCATATCAATTTGATTAGGTAAATTGTAGAAAATTAAAATCAAACAAATCGTGGATCAACCTCCATGACATGTCCACAATCAGAGCAGGTTCTTTTTTCTTCAGAACCATAAAATTCGCGGAATCGAGAAATAAAATCATGTTCGATGTTTACCAAAGGAAAACGATATTCGTGCAATTTGTTGTTGCATTTATCACAGAACCACATTAGCCCGTCAACTAAATCGGTCCCTTTTCTTACTTTTTCGATAACAAGTCCGATCGTGTTTTCGCCACGAATAGGAGAATGGGGAGTATTTCCCGGTAATAGGAAAATATCCCCCTCCTTAATGATAATATCTTTAGCCTTTCCGTCCTCTTGGATGCGGAC
>CAISOQ010000037.1 GCA_903887095.1 uncultured Flavobacteriia bacterium | reverse complement strand
CTTTGAGGGGATATGAGGATAATTCAATTTCTTCTTCAGGTGGCGATCCGATAATTGCGAAATATACATTAGAGTTGCGTTATCCAATCTCGTTAAATCCATCTGCTACTTTTTATGCGATGTTATTCGGTGAAGCAGGAAATACGTTTCCGTCTATCGATAAATTCAACCCGTTTAATGTGAAGCGATCAGCAGGAGTTGGTATACGTGTATTTTTACCAATGTTTGGAATGCTTGGATTGGATTACGGTCTTGGATTTGATCAGTTGGATTATTGGTCGAATGATGCACAAAGAGAAAGTATTAATTCGACAATTCAACAGAAAGGTTTCTATCCCAAGTTAACGTTCACCATCGGAATGAATTTGGGAGAATTATAATCTTATTGCAAAACAATAATTTAGTTAAATTCGCCGTTCAGAATCAAAAATCGTTTATGAAAAACATCATTCTGATTACTTTTCTCTTCTTTGGCACAGCATTTGCCTTTGGCCAAAAGTACGCGTACATTGATTCTGATTTTATTTTGGGAAACGTCCCTGAATACAAAGAATCGAAAGATAAACTGGATAAATTGGCTGAACGCTGGACGAAAGAAATCGAAGAGCGTTATGATGCTTTGAAAGTGAAGAAAGATAATTTTGCCCGTGAAGAAGTACTACTTCCCACAGAAGAAAAGAACAAACGCAAGGAAGAAATCGCTAAGTTGGAAACAGAAGCGATGGAAATGCAGAAAATGCGATTTGGGGTGAGTGGTGATTACTTTCAGAAACGTCAGGAACTCATTAAGCCAATCCAAGATAGAGTTTATGATGCGATGCAAAAAGTCGCATCTAAGCGGAATTATACATTTGTGTTCGATAAAGCTAATCAAAGTAATTTGGTATATGCGGACAGTAAATACGATATCAGTGATGAAGTTTTGAAAGAAATGGGTATTACTGGAACCAATAAACAGTAAATAAAAAAAGAAAGATGAAAAAGTTAATGTTGGCCCTGGCGGTCATGTTTAGTGTTGGAGTAGTGAGTGCGCAGTCTAAAGTAGCTCATGTGAATTCTCAAAAACTGCTTGATACGTTGCAGTCAAGAAAAGATGCAATGAAAAGATTGCAAGAGTTTGAAGCGAATGGTGTTCGTGAATTGCAGGAAATGGAAGCAGATTTAAATTCTTCTTATGCAAAATATGAAAAGGATCGTCCGAACATGATTCAGGCTCAAATCAAAATTGAGGAAGACAAGCTGATGAAAAAACAGCAAAATATGCAGGAAAGAGAGCAGTCTTTGAATCAAGAAATGCAAATTCTTTCTCAGGAATTGAACAAACCCATTTTGGAGCGCGTTCAAAAAGCGGTAGAAATTGTTTCCGATCGTAAAAAATTGAATTATGTGATTGATGAATCTGTTACACTTTATTTCAAAGGCGGAATGGATATTACAGGTGAAGTATTAACAGAGTTACTTCGTCTTGATGCTGAATCAATGAAGAGATAAGTCGTTTAATAAGACATTCAAAAAGGGGGCTGAGTGAAATCGAAGCCCCCTTTTTTTGTAGTTTTGAAAAGCAATGAAGAGACAAGGTCCTATTGGTATATTTGATTCTGGATACGGAGGGTTAACCGTATTAAAAGATATTGTTGCTCATTTGCCTCAGTATGACTATATCTATTTGGGCGACAACGCAAGAGCACCCTACGGAACACGTTCTTTTGAGGTCGTCTATGAATATACCTTGCAAGCAGTGAATGAGCTTTTTTCTAGGGGCTGTGAACTGGTGATTCTTGCCTGCAATACGGCTTCAGCAAAAGCATTGAGAAGTATTCAGCAAAATGATCTTCCTTCAATTGATCCCACTAAAAGAGTGCTTGGTGTTATTCGTCCAAGCGCCGAAGTGATTGGTCAATGGACAACTACGGGACATATCGGTATTTTGGCTACTGAAGGCACGGTACGTTCTGAATCGTATCCATTGGAACTCCAAAAATTCGCTGCAGGTTGTGCTGTGGTGCAACATGCTTGCCCGATGTGGGTACCCATCATTGAAAATGACCAACAAGATACTGAAGCAGGGAAGTTGTTTATCAAGGAGGATATTGAAAAACTGCTCTTAAAAGATTCGGAAATTGATGTGATTGTGCTAGGCTGCACTCATTATCCGCTCATTGAAGATTATATTCGTTCTCTCGTACCTGCAAAAGTTAAAGTCGTATCACAAGGCAAGATTGTAGCTCAGAAACTTGCTGAGTACCTTCAAAGGCATCCTTCAATGGAAAAAGCTTGTTCAAAAAACGGCGACATTCGATTTCTCACTTCAGAAAAGACAGAAGTATTTAATTTAAATGCAAGTAAATTTCTTGGCAGAGGAGTCTCTTCAGAGCACATTCATTTTTAACCTTGTGTTAACTTATTGCGTTAACTGATTATTATCACTTAGAATTTTCTAAATTGGTGCAACCTAATCGCACTTAACAGTTCCGCCTCTATGAAAACCTTACTTTGTATTTTCTTTTCTATAATCACTTGCAGTCTTTATTCACAAACGCTCATAATGAATGAAGTATCTCAAGGTGTTTCTGGAAGTATGGAATATGTTGAGTTTGTCGTGGCTGATACCACCGTCAATTATAATTGTGGGTTGACCGTACCACCTTCGATTGACATAAGAGGATGGATATTTGATGACAATAGCGGTTATCATGGCACTGGAGGTATTGCAGCAGGTGCGGTGCGTTTTTCATTTGACCCACTTTGGGCAGCCGTTCCAATGGGTACAATTATTTTGATTTATAACGATGCTTCTGCCGATCCTTCCATTCCGCCCATCGATTTATCATTTAACGATGGTAACTGTATTATTTCTGCCCCAATTTCCAATGTAACACTTTTTGAAAGTAATAATACAACGCCAGGCGCTTTGGCATGTTCTTATCCAGCCTCAGGTTGGACAGCGGGAGGAAGTTGGAGCAATACGTTACTAGCAAATACAGGCGATTGTGCGAGAATTGTCAACTTATCAGGTTGCGAGGTTTTTTCAGTGTGCTATGGAAATGTCAATTTAAATACGGCAATTTATTTTGCTGCTGGAGCAGAACTGCCTACTGATCATCGCAATACGGTGTATTATTTCAATGGTGGAGATCCAACAATTCAATCGAATTGGTCAATAGGTTGCACAGATAATGAAACAGTATTGGATGCAAACCAGTGTGGTGCAAATTTCCAAACGCCCGGCGCACCCAATAACGCATTGAATCAGAATTATATTGGTCAATTCAATAACAATTGTTCACCGATCACCCCTTTGGTCGCTGTGGCAAGCGTTATTCAAAATGAAATTTGCGGTTGTGATGGAGAAGCATCTGTTAGTGCAAGTGGTTCAATTCCAAGCTACACTTATGAATGGCAGGATGGATCAGGGACACCAATTGGTCAAACTGCCGCAACGGCGACAGGATTGTGTCCAGGAAACTATCTTGTGGAAGTTACTTCCTCAATTGGTTGCATAGATTTACAAACAGTGACTATTAGTTCTGGAGGGAGTTTAAACGTGAGTGCTCAAAATGACAGCCCAATTTGTGCAGGTGAAGCGTTGGGTCTTGTTGAAAATGGAAGTTCAGCCATTGCGTGGTCTTGGACTTCCAATGGATCAGCAATTTTCTCTAATCCAACTGCTCAAAACCCTTCTGCAACGAATGTTTCAGATGGTGAAGTCTTTACGGTTACAATCACGTCTAGTGGAGGATGTACAAGTACAGCTCAGTCAACTGCAATTGTCAATCCGATTCCAACAGCCACCATTTCTGGAGGGGGTACGTTTTGTAATCCTGCTCCGAATTCTGAAAATATTGTAGTAACAATATCTGATGGTACTCCCGGATACACACTTACTTATTCATTGAATAGCAATCTTCAAACTATTACAGCATCTAGTGCAGGGGATGTATACTTCACAGGGAATGGCACGTATATACTAACAACTATTTCAGATGTAAATTGTACCAATGTTATTTCTGGAAGTGCGAGCCTTGAAATCACAAACAATGTTTTGTCTCCAGTCATACTTAGTGGTGATACAGATTATTGTGTAGGAGACGAATTAGCGCCTATCATTGCTCAAGCCAATGGAATTGCTACTTGGTATTCGGATGCGTCAGCAATTAATTTAATTGGTACCGGCGATTCTATCATGCCTTCTACATCAGCTGGAACGCTAGATTATTATGTGCAGCAATCAATAAATAACTGTCCTGGACCATTGGCGGTTGTTACAATTGCGATTGAGCCGTGTGATCTCGTTATTCCAACAGCCTTCACACCTGATGATGATCAGGTAAATGATAATTGGGAAATTCTGAATTTGGATGAAATATATCCTGATAATGTGGTAAGCATTTACAATCGCTGGGGTAGCAAACTTTATCAATCTGAAAAAGGAAGTTACTCTAAGAACCCTTGGGATGGTAAATACGAAGATAAAGAAATGCCCGTTGCAAGTTATTATTTCCTAATCGAACCCAATAAAGAGGGAAAAGAAATAATCACGGGAATTGTTTCATTGGTTATGGAAGGAAATTAAAGCTTAGATTTCATTGTCCAGGCAATCAATGTAGATCTTTCAATAGCCAGAGAGGCTTTAATGCCTTCAAAGTTCTCCTGAATGGTAGCGTGAAATAATTGCAACCACCTCTCAAAATCGGGTTCAGATAAGTGAAGTTTGGCGTGGGCTGTCATCATGTTGCCAGAATACCCTGGTTGATCAATAAGTATAAAAGCCCAAAAATCAGCGACTCTGGGAATGTGTGTGTCTAAATTCAGTTCCTGAAAGAAATGTCCTATTTGTTCGTCTAGTAAAAGCTTATCATAGAATCGAGTGATAAGATTAAGAACTTCTTCATAAGTAGTTATGTCTTTCATTTGTCGTCTTTGAACCACCCAGAATACATCACATAATTGTTTGCAATCCGCTGCACTTCACCTTTGAATAACTCTGGGGAAAGCGTTTTAACTTTCTTGGCAGGAACACCTGCATAAATGCTCCATGATTCGACTCTCGTACCTTCTAATAAAACTGCACCGGCTGCAATTATACAATTGGCTTCAATGTAGCAATCATCCATTACAATGGAGCCCATTCCGATTAAAACATTGTCTTCTACGGTGCAACCGTGAACCAATGCATTGTGCCCAATAGATACATTGTTACCCAAATTTACTTTTGTTTTTTCATAGGTACAATGAATGACTGCACCGTCTTGAATATTGACTTTGTTTCCCATTCTTATGGAATTGACATCCCCTCGAACGACCGCATTGAACCAAACGGAGCACTGATCACCCATGATTACATCGCCAACGATTGTTGCGTTTTCTGCCAGCCAACAGTCATTCCCAAATTGGGGTTCAATACCTTTGCATGCTTTGATAAGTGCCATTAGATTCAATTTTCGTTAAAGATACTTCGACGCCTCTTTATGAGCAAGGCCTTTTAAATGGATTTCAGTAATAAAACTCCGAACTGACTCAGGGTTAAATTTAGAGTATTGACGCAATGACCAACCAATTGCTTTTTGAATAAAAAATTCTTTTTCATGCTGAAATTGAAGAATCAGACTTTTTAGTAATTCAAAATCTACGCCATTTCCATATTTTAGTTGAAAGATAAGGCACGATCTGCGCAACCACAAATTATCAGAGTATCGCCATTCTTCGATTAATTTCTTTCCTTCTTCGGGGAACTTTTGGATATATTTTCCGAGGTAGTTGGATGCTATCGCGTCAACCGAATCCCACCAAGATTGATTTGTGATGAGCCATTCTAACAGCACGGCATCATTGACTTCAATATTGGACAGAGTTGTTTTGTTGAGTAGGTCAATGGCAGCATAATGGAATTCACGTTCTTCTTTCGCCCATAATTCTTTTGTGAGATGTTTTTTGCTTTCCTGAGTAAGCTCTTTTAAGAATGTATACCACTGTGCTAGAAGAGAACGTCGATTAGTG
>CAISOQ010000036.1 GCA_903887095.1 uncultured Flavobacteriia bacterium | reverse complement strand
CCTGCCTGAATCAAAGCGTGGACTACCTACTCCAGCTGTGGCTTTTTACAAAATATTCGGTCTTTCTCGCCTCTTTCCAAGTTCAAAAACCTTCGGCCAATATCATGCTGGTCACCTAAGCGAATTTGAAATAAATGAAATTCAAATTTTAAGTGGTGCCTTTATGTTAATGCGCAATGATGCTTTGAAAAAGGTAGGACTCTTGGATGAATCATTTTTCATGTATGGAGAAGACATTGATTTGTCTTATCGTATTTTGAAAGGAGGATATAAGAATTTCTATTTCCCTGAGACAAGAATCATTCATTATAAGGGAGAAAGTACAAAGAAGAGCTCAGTGAACTACGTTTTTGTTTTTTACAGAGCAATGGTAATTTTTGCAGAAAAACATTTTTCCCAAAAAAATGCACGCCTCTTCTCATTGCTTATAAACGCAGCAATTTATTTCCGGGCCTCACTTGCTATTTTGACGCGCTTTATTAAAAAATCGATACTCGCACTTTCTGATTATGTCATTCTATTACTTGGCTTATTTGCAATGACACATCAATGGAAAAAAATTCACATTGATTTCCCTGAGCATGTTTTAAACATCTCAATTCCAACCTATACAATTCTTTGGATGATTGGTATTTTTTTCAGCGGAGGGTATGATCAACCGGCAAAGTTTAAGGATTTTTTAAAGGGTAGTTTTCTAAGTACACTGTTTATTTTAATAATTTATGCTCTGTTACCAAAGAGCTGGCAATTCTCAAGGCTTTTTATTTTAACAGGTGCACTTTGGGTTATTTCCTATTATATCTTGTCGCGAATTTTCTTGCATTTCTCCATTGGAAAAACATTCAGTTTATCGCCTATCCGAAGCAAAAGATTGGCAATTATTGGGAGTCAACAGGAATTCGATCGTGTAACTGAAATTCTGAAACACACACACTTGAAATTTGAATTTTTAGAGCGCGTTTCGACAAGCATAGATAAAGAAGACTCAAGTATTGGGACAATAAACCAACTTGATCAAATCATTCATATTCATGCAATTGACGAGGTAATTTTTTGTGCAAGAGACACTTCAGCAAGTAACATTATTCATTGGATGACAAGTATTCCGGCGAATATTGAGTATAAAATTGCTCAACCAGATAGCTTGTCACTTATTGGAAGCAACTCAATTGAAACGGCTGGCGACTTGTATGTTTTAAACATGAATGCGGTGAGCAGAAAGGACAATGTTCGAATAAAAAGAACTTTTGATCTTCTGTTGAGTACATTGCTTTTGACATTAAGCCCAATCCTTTTGTTTAATTATTCTAATAAAAGGAAATTTTTAAAAAACATATTTAATGTTTGGACGGGACAAAAATCAATTGTTGGTTATAATTTCACACATTCACAGGATATAACAGAGTTACCGAGAATTAAACCCGGAGTGCTTTTTCCAAGTGATGAAATCACCTATAATGAGGAAGGATTGTCTGATAAATTAAACTTAATTTACGCCAGAGATTACCAACTTAAAAAGGACATTTCTATTCTTTTAAAAGCTTGGACAAAACTAGATAGATAAATCGCTCGATACCATTTGTCTTAACAGAATTTTCACTTACTTTTGTACCCTAAAAATTAACAGAAACCAATTTACCTCATGGCACAAATTGAAATCAGACTTCCAAAAATGGGAGAAAGCGTCACAGAAGCTACTATCACAAACTGGCTGAAAAATATCGGCGATACAGTTGAGATGGATGAACCACTTGTGGAGGTTGCAACAGATAAAGTAGACAACGAATTGCCATCAGAGGCTGGAGGTATATTGATTAAAAGATTTTTCGAAAAAGATCAAGTTGCCCAAGTAGGAGACGTAATTGCCCTTATTTCGACCGATGGAGATTCAGCAGTTACAGAGCCAGCAAAAGAAGTTAGTGCTCCAGTTGATGCTGTGAAAGAAATCGTGTCAAACATTGAAGTTGTTAAAGAAAATGTTGCTGGAAATGGAGAGGCTATTGATAAAAATGGTCCTTCAGGTAAATTTTATTCTCCTCTTGTTCGCAGCATTGCAGAAAAAGAAGGAGTTTCAATGAATGAACTCGAAAATGTAAATGGTTCTGGCCAAAGCGGTAGAGTTACAAAAAAAGACATTTTAAATTATGTTGAAAACAGGGAAACTACGCCAAGTGCACCTGCTGCGGCCGCTACCCCATCGCCTTCAACTCCTGCACCTGCTGCTGCTGCATCAAACACTCCTTCAAATAGCAATGGATCGGGTTTCTTAGCGAATATTAAAGAACCAATTGTCTTGCCTAATCCAGGTGATGAGATCATTGAAATGGATCGCATGCGCAAGTTAATTGCTGAACACATGGTGATGTCTGTACATGTTTCCCCGCATGTGACGTCTTATGTAGAAGCAGATGTGACGGAAATCGTTCAGTGGAGAGACAAGGTTAAGAAAGATTTTCAAAAAAGAGAGGGTGAAAACATTACGTTTACGCCAATTCTAATTGAAGCAATTGTTAAAGCCATCAAAGATTTTCCAATGATCAATGTTGCGGTGAGCGGAACAAATATCATTAAACGAAAAGATATTAATATTGGAATGGCAACAGCATTACCAACAGGCAACTTAATCGTTCCAGTAATTAAAAATGCTGCCAGAATGAATTTGGTTGGTTTGACAAAATCTGTAAACGAATTGGCCAACAGCGCTAGAAACAATAAATTGAAGCCTGAAGACATCCAAGGTGGAACGTTTACGGTAACGAATGTAGGTTCGTTCGGTAATGTTATGGGAACTCCAATTATCAATCAGCCGCAGGTTGCTATCCTTGCCTTAGGTGCTATTCGAAAAATACCTGCTGTTATCGAAACACCGCACGGTGACTTTATAGGTATTCGACATAAAATGTTCTTGTCTCATTCTTACGATCATAGGGTTGTAGATGGTGCACTAGGTGGCCAATTTGTACGCAGGGTAGCCGATTATCTTGAATCTTTTGACCCTAACAGGGAATTGTAAGTCTTGTATACTAGAAAATGAAAAATTTAGCCTTATTTCTTAGTTTAATTTGTTTGCCATTACTGTCTCATTCTCAATATACTGAGTATGATGTCCGTAAAATGGTGAGAGAATCGTCTGAAGATCAACTTGTCACGGATTGTTCGCGTATGCTTCAAGAAAACTATTTCTTTTTTTCTGAAATAGTAGTTGATAAATTGCTTCAGTTAAAGCCAGAAAGCCCAAATTACAACTATCGAAAGGGTTATATCATTTTAGAATCTCGTCAGGATTGGGTTACTGCTTTACCACATTTATTAATCGCTATCTCGAATACTGATAAAAATTTTGATATGTATTCTTCAAGTGAAAAAAGTGCGCCGACAGATGCGTATTATCACTTAGCAAGATGTTATCATCTAGATGCGCAATTGGACAAAGCACGTGAATACTACAAAAAGTTTATTGAGTCTTCAAACAGCCAATCCGAGTTAATTCCGCAAGCAAAATTGCGTCTGATTCAGTGTGATGTTGCACAGCAAATACTTGCCAATCCAAAAAGCGCAAAAGCAGTAAATATTGGTGAGAAGATAAATACAATTTACCCAGAATATTCGCCTGTTATTTCTTTCGATGGAAGTGCGATTTATTTTACTTCAAGAAGACAATGGGAAGACAATTCCACAGACGAATTCCGTGATCCACTTTTGAATCAATTCCCGGAAGACATCTACATTAGCACAAGAAACACCGAAACTGGTGAGTGGGACGACCCAAAGCGACTTCCATTTTGTGATGGTCGATTGAATGAAGCGACTGTTACCGTTAGTTCAGATGAACGAAGAATTTACACCTATGAAGACAGAACAGGAAATGGAGACATTTATTATTCTGATTTTAAGTACAACAAGTTTCGCGAGTTAGTTCTCCTTCCCTACTTAAAGTTTAACACACAATTTTGGGAAACGCATACAACAGTAACAAGAGACGGTCTACAAATGTATTTTGTTTCAGATCGTCCCGGAGGAATTGGTGGCAGAGACATTTATCGTATGACCAAAATGCCGAATGGGTCATGGAGTGCACCAATGAACTTAGGTCCATCGATTAACACCCCTTACGACGAAGAATCTCCATTCATTGCTGTAGACAACAAAACGCTTTATTACTCCAGCAATGGTCCAAAAAGCATGGGTGAATTCGACATATTTGTTACCGTGAGAGATGAAGAAGGCAACTGGTCTGAATCAATTAATCTTGGTTACCCTGTTAATTCAACTGGAGATGATGTATTCTACACAACCACGGCTGATGGATCAAAAGGATATTTAACTTCTTTCAGAAAAGGTGGTTTTGGTGAGAAGGATATCTATGAAATTCAAAATGATCTTACGGCCCAACCTAGTTTGGCTGTTCTTAAGGCGGCAGTCAGAACATCTGATGGAAGTCAAATACCTGAGAAAATTTGCGCAATAGTAAAGTGCACTAACTGTGATCCTGAAAATGAGACATTTCTTTCCCCTAGGATCAGAGATGGGGTGTTCATGACAACACTTTTGCCTTGTAGAGAATATGAAATCTCCTTTAAATTGGATTCAATCTCTCCTGTTGTTTATGCTCAAAAATTTAGTACAGCTTGTAAAAAAGGCTACCAAGAAGTATTGGTTGAAGCAGTGTTGGATATAGAAAAGAATTCCATCGTTCCAGACTTGAATTATTCATTGGATGGAACCGTAGCGGATAAAAAAACAACAGATCGTTTGATCGATGCTACTGTCGTAATCAAAGATTTAAAAACGGGAAAGGTTCTTGATCAGGTTTCGACTGGAACGAACGGTGATTTTAAAACAAACATTCTGAAAAATGCTTATCCTGGAATGAAAATCAATTATGAGATTTCGATAAGCAAAGAAAATTATATTAATCAGTCATTTGAGTACAAAACCGTTCTCGATACTGCAACTGAAATTCATTTGGAATATTTACTTGAAAAAATTGACCTCGGAATTGATCTTGCTAAAACACTCAACCTTAAACCTATTTATTTTGATTTGAACAAATGGAATATCCGTCCAGATGCTAAGATTGAATTAAACAAGATTGTGAAAATTTTAAATCAAAATCCAACTATTGAAATTGAATTAGGTTCTCATACAGATTGTCGCAGCTCAGAACAATACAATTTGACACTCTCGGACAAACGAGCGAAAGCTTCTGCGACTTACATCAAATCTAAAATAAAGGATCCTGCACGTATTACGAGCAAGGGTTATGGTGAATCTCAGTTGGTAAACGGTTGTGCATGCGAAGGCACTTTAAAATCAACATGCACTGAGGCTGAACATCAAGCGAATCGAAGAACTGAGTTCAAGATCGTTAAATTCTGATCCCATAAATGAATCTTCAATTAGACAAGCCACTTGCCGTTTTTGACTTAGAAACGACTGGTATTAACATCACGAAAGATCGAATCGTTGAAATTGCAATCATACGAATTGACGAAAATGGAGAAGAAACACGTTTTTGCAAACGTGTAAATCCAGAAATGCCAATTCCAATTGAAATAAGTGCCATTCACGGTATTTATGACGCAGATATTGCAAGCTCTCCAACTTTTAAAGACATAGCTGATGAAGTTGTTTCTTTCATCGGTGATGCTGACTTAGCGGGATACAATTCAAATAAATTTGACATTCCTGTGCTAGCTGAAGAATTGATGCGCGCAGGTTCAGATTTCGACATGTCCGATCGACGATTTGTAGATGTGCAAAATATTTTCCACAAAATGGAACAGCGCACATTAGCCGCGGCCTATCAATTCTATTGTCAAAAATCAATCGAAAACGCGCACAATGCATTGTATGATGCAGAGGCTACTTTCGAAGTTTTAAAGGCACAATTGGAGAAATATCCAGATCTAAAAAACGATATTTCATTTCTTTCCGATTTCTCGAAAGGTGGAAACTTCAACCTACTCGATTTTGCAGGTAGACTCGCCATAAATGACAAAGGTGAAGCAATTTACAACTTTGGAAAACATAAAGGGAAAACAATTCGCGAAGTGATGTCTTCCGAACCTGGTTATTATGGTTGGATGCTAGATGCTGATTTTCCTCTTTACACAAAGCAATGCCTGAAAAAAGAAATGGAGAAGATCAAAGCAGAACGTGACAATCACAAAAATATAGAAAGCCAAAATCTACAAGATAAACTCGAAGCCCTGAAGAACAAATTCAAATAACTATGAAGATCATCTGTATTGGACGAAATTATGCCGACCACGCAAAAGAAATGAAAGCAGAGGTTCCTACAGAACCAGTTTTTTTTATGAAGCCAGATACAGCTATTTTAAAGGATGGTCAAGATTTTTACTTCCCAGATTTCACATCAGATCTGCATTATGAATGTGAACTCGTCATTCGAATTGATAAAGTTGGTAAAAACATAGCGGAGAAATTCGCATCGAAATATTATTCAAGTGTTACTTTAGGCATTGATTTTACAGCACGCGACTTGCAAGCAAAATGCAAAGAAAAAGGATTGCCATGGGAAATTGCCAAGGCCTTTGAACACAGTGCTCCTATTTCGAATAAATTTATTTCAGTTGACCAGTTGAATTTGTCTGATGTGCATTTCGAATTAACTCAAAATGGTGTTTCAGTTCAAAAAGGACATACTGCAGACATGATCTTCACTGCTGATCAAATCATTGCTTACGTTTCTAAATTCATGACACTGAAGACAGGAGATCTCATCTATACAGGAACTCCGGCAGGTGTTGGCCCAGTAAAAATTGGAGATCGACTAGAGGGTTACATTGGCTCAGAAAAAATGTTTTCTTTCAGCGTGAAATAATCATTTCCCTTTCGCTTTCAACACAATTAGAATCGTGTAGAGCATGATCTTAAAATCAAGCGCTAAGGTTCTGTTTTTAAGATAAAGCAAATCGAATTTCATACGCTGAAGCATTTGATCAACATTTTCAGCATATCCATATTTTACTTGGCCCCATGAAGTAATTCCAGGGCGAACCTTAGTCAAGTGCAAAAATTGTGGTTCAATCGAAGCAATTTGGTCGATGTAAAATTGTCGTTCGGGGCGAGGTCCAACTAAAGACATCTCGCCTAAAATCACATTTACAAACTGAGGAAATTCATCCAAACGCAGTTTACGCATAAACCTGCCTATTCGTGTTATACGAGGATCGTGTGCAGATGAGAGCTGTGGCCCATGTTTTTCGGAATCAACGTACATCGTACGGAACTTTATAATCTTGAAAACACGTCCATTAATTCCTATTCTTTCCTGAAGAAAAAATATAGGCCCAGGTGATGACGCTTTTACACCAATTGCAAGAATTAAATACAATGGTATCAATAACAAGAAAGCGAGAATCGATAACACAACATCCATAAAACGCTTAATTGCTTGCTGCCAAACAGGCATTCCATCTGAATTAACTTCAATAAGCAAGGCTCCAAAGATGTTATTCATTTTTACTGAACCAGACAAAATATCATACATATCGGG
>CAISOQ010000035.1 GCA_903887095.1 uncultured Flavobacteriia bacterium | reverse complement strand
TCCTACACAAACTCAAACGCAAACTGCTACTGCTACTCCAACACAATCAGCATCACTTAATGTTGATAATGAAATTGCACAAATATTAAATAATCAACGAACAATGCAGCAACAGGCAGCATCTGCTTTTCCACAATTTGCGTCAACTGGTCCAACAAAGCAAGCACGAATGTCTTCTCGTAAAAAAGCAGGAAAGTTAAAGAAAGATATTGGCGTAGGTACTGGATTGACTGCACACGCAACACAACCTGTACCTGAATCGCCAATGCCTAAAATTCGCACAACGTATGGGTCGTACAAATTTAAAAAACCGCAACAACAACGTTCAGCAAAATATGGTGAAGACCAACAGCTTAATCAGCCAATACGAAAACAAATTAATCCAGTACAACCACGTCAGACAATGCAAAATGTAATGCAATTCCCTCCCTCTGATGCATTTCAACCATTTGCAAAAATGATAGGAAATCCTATGGATAAATATGAAAAAAATGATTTAACAAAATCATTGCAACAAACTTCAAAATTCAACAATGCATATTCAAATGAAAAATACAAAAAATAATAATATGCAAAGGAGTGTAATCAAATGAAATTTTCCAAATACGATTCAAATGGAAATAATAAATACAATACCGTGTTTGTTAATAAATTTGAAAAACCCTCTAATATTATTCAAAAAAGATTAGAAAAAGCTACAACAGACACAAATGATGAAGAAAGTCGATTAAGAGCAAACAAAACAGGATATGCTAATTTAGTAAATGAATACCAAAAATTAGGCATTACCACAATGCCTGATTTTAATACTTATGACGTAAATGACCCTAATTACATGGATAAATATGATCCTCAAAAAGCATTAGCTGCACAAAATTCAGAAAAAACAGAAAGAGAAAAACAAGACAAAGCCAATCGCACATGGGGAGCTCTTTCTCCAATGCAACAATATGTATACAATGCACTTAAAAACGAAGCAAAACCACTAGGAATTAATGTTCCTGAATTAACTGATGTTGACTTATCAAAACCAGATTGGTTATTTCAAACATTAAATGATGTGAATAATAAATTAGACTATTTAAATTTTAAAGACAATTGGAATATTAAAAGTTCAAATGCAAGAATTAATTGGGAACAAAATGAAATAGTTAAAAATCCCATGAATCGTTATTTAAAAAACAATGAATGGGATGCAATGTGGAATAATAGTTCTGAAAAGAAAAAATGGGACGATTCACTTATGGAGAGTCAATGGAATCGTGAATTGCTTTCTCGTCAATTAAGCGGTGGTATGTGGAATGCAGGTGACTGGACGGGAATTAAAGTTCCCGATGCTCCTGTTGTTCCAAAACCTGTAGTCAAAAACCCAGTAACAAAAGACCCTGAAGAACCAAAATCAAATTTACCTCCTCAACCAGATCCTTTTGAAAGCGCAGTAAATAGTTACATATTGCAACATACGGGCCGAGGTAAAAGCCCTCCACCACCAGAACCGATTCCACCAGAAGAACCTGTTACGCAAGAAAATCCTGATGAATGGATGCCAGAGGGAGAAAGGCGTCCTGATCCAGGAGATGGAAATACTCAGCCCACTCGACAACGTGCATATGCGCCAGGAGAACGAAGTGATAGGTCTAGTGGAAACAAGACAGCAAGAGAAAAGAAAACAAGAATGTCAACAACTAAAAAATTTATGGGCGG
>CAISOQ010000034.1 GCA_903887095.1 uncultured Flavobacteriia bacterium | reverse complement strand
TTTTCGCTACGAAGTCAGTTTCGCAATTCAAAGTAACAATCACACCAGCCTTTCCGTCAGCTGTAGCTTGAGAAATAATTAAACCTTCTCTTGCATCGTTCTCACCTCTTTTCGCAGCGATTTTTTGACCTTTTTTACGAAGAATGTCGACTGCCGCTTCGAAATCACCATTTGATTCAACCAATGCGTTTTTGCAATCCATCATTCCTGCACCAGTCTGTTGGCGCAATTTGTTTACATCTGAAGCTGTAATTGCCATGGAAAATGTATTTTCAGTTAATTAATTAATCGTTTTTTTCTTCTGTAGTAGTTTCTACTTTCGCCGCTGCTACCTCTTCTACTCCTTCTTCCTTGTCAGCACCTTTAGTATTTTTACGCTCTTCCAAACCTTCTTTGATAGAACCACAAATTGCATCCAATATGATAGAAATAGATTTTGTTGCATCATCATTTGCAGGGATTGGGAAATCAACCAATTTAGGGTTAGAATTCGTATCCACCATCGCAAAGGTAGGGATGTTCAATCTTTTCGCTTCGTTCATCGCGATATGCTCTTTCAAGATATCAACAAGGAAAATAGCAGCTGGTTGACGTGTCATGTCAGCAATTGATCCAAAGTTCTTTTCCAATTTCTCACGCTGACGTGTTTTGAAAAGACGCTCTCTTTTGTTCAATGTATCCCACGTACCATCAGATTTCATTTTGTCGATAGACGTCATTTTTCTGATTGACTTACGAGTTGTTTGGAAGTTTGTAAGCATTCCTCCAGACCAACGCTCCGTAACGAAAGGCATGTTTATTTCCGCTACTTTTTGAGCAACGATTTCTTTGGCTTGTTTTTTTGTCGCAACGAAAAGAACTTTTTTACCCGACTTAGCAATTTGTTTCATTGCCGCACATGCTTGATCGAGATGTGCAATTGTCTTATTGAGGTCGATAATGTGGATACCTTTTTTCTCTTCAAAGATATACGGCGCCATTGCCGGGTTCCATTTTCTTTTCAAGTGTCCGAAGTGAACACCTGCTTCTAATAAATTTTCAAAACTTACTTTTGACATTTTTTTACTTTTTAAAATTGTTTACGTTCCCTGTTTTTCAACAGTAAGGCATTAGTTTATTCAACAAACAGAGGGTTCAATAAATGAAGGGTGCTCTGAAGTTTGGATGCTAAACAACCGCCAAATAATTTTCTTAACGTTTTGAGAACTGGAATTTCTTACGTGCCTTCGGTTGCCCTGGCTTCTTACGCTCAACCATTCTTGGATCACGTGTCATAAGTCCTTCTGCTTTCAATAATGTTTTATTTTCTTCTGCAACTTCAACCAAAGCACGAGAAATCCCTAAACGAATAGCCTCTGCTTGACCATTGATTCCACCACCGAATACGTTTACTCGAACATCATACTGTCCTGAAGTATTTGTAAGTGCAAATGGCTGCTCAATTTTTGATTGAAGAACTGCAACTGGGAAAGCCTCTTTATAGTCTTTCTTATTTACGATCACTTTGCCCGTACCTTTAGAAAGGTAAACACGAGCAACTGAAGTTTTTCTTCTTCCTAATGTGTTAATTACTTCCATGCTTCTTATTTGAATGTATCAAGGTTAAATGCCTCAGGTTTCTGCGCCACTTGATTGTGCTCAGGTCCAACATACACTTTTAAATTCGTGTATAATTTTCTTCCAAGCTTGTTCTTTGGCAACATACCTTTAACAGCTTTTTCGATCAATCTCTCAGGGTGCTTACGAAGCATATCTTGAGCAGAAGTAAAGCGCTGTCCACCTGGGTAACCAGTGTAACGCACATACTCCTTGTCTACAAGCTTCGTTCCTGAGAAAGATACTTTCTCTGCGTTGATAACGATAACGTTGTCACCGCAGTCAGCATGTGGTGTGAAGTTCGTCTTGTGTTTTCCACGGATGATCTTCGCCACCTTGCTTGCAAGACGACCAACAGTCTGGCCTTCTGCATCCACAACAAACCACTTTTTGTTAGCGGTCTCCTTGTTGCCGGAAACGGTTTTGTAACTTAATGTATCCACTACAATATTAATTAAATAAGACAATATCCCTAAAATGGGGGTGCAAAGATATGATTTCTATTTTTATTAACAAACGAATTTTTAAAAAAAGAAAAGGTGACCGTAAAAAGTTTGGCCACCTTAAAAAAAACGTTTGTTCAATTATTTCTTTTTAAAAGAATTTATAGCATTGACAGTGAATTCGCTCAAAACCAATTTACCACTCATACCTGCTCTCTCGGCTAAAAGTTCGTCCCAATGGTCTGCCCCTTGCCAAAAGACTTTCTTAAGCATTGCCATAGCCTCAGGATTTGATGCTGCAAGTCGACCTGCCAATTTTTGAATTTCTTTATCCATCTCTTCATCAGACTCAAAAACGTCTGTAAAAAGACCTTTCTTTTTTGCCCAATCAGCATTCCTCCACTCTGTTGCATTGATTGCCAATTCGCTCATTGCCGCTAATCCTATTTTTCGCTCAACGGCAGGACCAACCACAAAAGGACCTATTCCCACAGCTAATTCAGACAGTTTAACATCTGCACTATCTGTTGCAAAACAATAATCGACTGAAGATGCGACACCTACACCACCTCCTACAGCCTTTCCGTGAACACGACCGATGATAAACTTTGGTGCTTTTCTGCACGCATTAATGACTTTTGCAAAACCAGAGAAAAATGTCTTACCCGTTTCAAAATCTTTAATAGAAATTAATTCATCAAAACTTGCTCCAGCGCAAAATGCTTTATCCCCTGCCGAACGAAGTACAATTACTTTCACCTCATCATTCTGTCCAAGTTCGGTTATTGTTTCTGCTAATTTTTGAAGTATTTTTCCCGGCAATGAATTACTCAACGGGTGACCGAATTCAATCGTGGCTACTCCATTTAATTCTATTGTATAGTTTACAAATCCTTGATCAACAGCTGACATAAATTGTAAATATTAATTATCAAAATTTCTTTTTGGTCGATCTGAAGTTGCCTGATATGGCCTACTTCCCTCTCTGTTTTGATTGCGGCTATCGAAACGACGATCATTGTTAAATGGCCTTTTTTCAAATGGTTTTTTCTCAACCACCTCTTTTTTAGGAGGACGATTACCCTTCGGTGATGCAATTTTAACATCTAACTTCCTACCGTTGATCTCCATGCCATTCAATGCCTGAATTGCATTGATCGCATGGTCTGTATCTTCCATTTCAACATACCCATATCCTCTCGAACGCTTTGTGTCCTTTTCGAAAACAACGTGCGCATAAGTAACG
Organism: uncultured Flavobacteriia bacterium; assembly: GCA_903887095.1. Lineage (GTDB taxonomy): Bacteria > Bacteroidota > Bacteroidia > Flavobacteriales_D > Crocinitomicaceae > M0103. The sequence continues at coordinate 4,977 of CAISOQ010000034.1, read as the reverse complement.
GTTCCAAAAGTTGAAAAAGTAGTTTTCAAATCTTCGGAAGAAATTTCCCAGTCAAGATTTGCAATAAAAATGTTTACCATTCTGTTAATTAATGTGAGTGGTTACCTAACTCTATTATTTATTTATTTGAGTGTAAAACTATCTGTACCGATCAAATTACCATCACAGAAAATCTTAACTTTATAATTACCCTTTACGGCCTCTTCACCTCGGAAATCATAGTAAATTGACAAATCTACTCGTTGATTTTGATAATCAATTTCTTTCTTGTCCGAATAAGAAACAGGCAATCCATCAATCTGCACAACATTCGTAGATCTATTTTGCAATGTGCGCCCCTCTGGGTTGATTACTTGCAAATATACCACCTTCTGTCCTGGTGTTGTTATTGGATTTTCTGAAATTGTAAAACTTGATTTTATTTGAACAACACTCTTCGCTCTATTGGACTCTTCTGTCGTGTTGTTTAATTTCATTTTCAAACCAACTGATGAGAAAGCATAGGCCTGAAGTTTAGCTCCTTTTTTCACTTGCTCAGTTTTCTGTTCTGCATCTTGTTTGTACATGTCCCTCTCTTGCGTCGTTGTTGTCAACTTCGTATTCGTTTGGTCCAAATCTGAAGTTAACTTAACATTCAAGGTATTCAATGAGTCGATTTGAACAACATAACTTTTCATGATCGAACGAAGTGTTTCAATCTCTCGATTCATTTGGGCAATCTTTCTTGCATTCAACCTTCCATTGCGTTTAGAAGCATCCAAATCTTCCATCAATGTTAGAATTTTTTGCTTCTGAACATTCAAACTATCTGCCTTACTCTTATCCTTCACCATCAAATCATCATAGGTCTTTAACATGTTCTTGAAATCAGTTTTCAAATCATTTGACATGTTATCAACGTAGCCTGACATCATTTCATTCATCCCAGCCATGTCTGCCTTGAGCAAGGTATTGTCATTTGAACATTGGTTTAGCTCACTGTTTTTCTTGGACCACTGCATGGCCATTACAGCTAATCCAACAAGTAGTAACAGAATAATAATGATATAAATTCCATTGCCACTGCGAGTTGTATTTTGTTCGTTTCCTTCAGACATATCTGGCTAATTATTTTAACAAAAGTAGAAAATAGATTTTTGTCTATTCGATGATTAAACTCTTTTTATTTATTAACGCTCGTCATTAATATCTTCAATCTTGAAAATCCCATTGATCCTTCTTATAATTTTGAACACGTTTTTGTTCTTCAACTCATCAGGCAACAACTCATTTGGACAGTTTTGAAATACAACAGGCCTACAGAAACGTTTTATTGCATCCACACCGACCGCCGTAAATCGACTATCCGTTGTAGCAGGATATGGGCCACCATGATGAGATGATGCATTCACTTCCACGCCAGTTGGCACACCATTAAAAATCAATCTTCCTGCTTTTTGCTGTATAACGCTAATAAATTCATTTTGTATCAAAAATTCTTTTTCTGATCCAATCAATGTGCAGGTCAATTGCCCACCAAGTTTGTCTAATCCAGCTAAAACATCTTGCTGTGAATTACATTCAACAACAATTGTGTGAGGACCAAAAACCTCCTCGTGCAAGGCTTCAGCATTTAAAAAATCTGCTATTCCGCATACAGAAACGGCATTTGGACCTTCATTTTGATCATCATTCGATGGTGCTATTTCTTGAGCAATTCCGAGACAATTCGAAACCTCATCCAACCGCTTTGTATAGCGATTCAAGATATCCGGGTGAAGCATCGATACACTACTTTTTCTTACAATTTCTTGCTTCAATTCCTCCACAAAAATTCGCGATTCATCTGTTTTCAACACAAACAAAATTCCAGGTTTTGTGCAAAATTGTCCAGCGTCATTTGTGACAGACAATGCTATACGTTCCACCCATTTTTTTCGATCAAACAAGATTGCATCAGGCAAAATTATGATTGGATTCACACTGCCCATTTCAGCAAACACTGGAATTGGCTCTTTTCGTTTCGATGCCAGATCAAATAGTGCTCGCCCACCCGCATGTGAACCTGTAAAGCCAACTGCTTTTATCATGGGATGCAAAACAAGTTTTTGGCCAACATTAAATGATTTTCCATTTAAATTTGAAAAAATCCCCTCTGGCATATCAGCTGATTTGGCTGCTCTCACAACGCATTGAGCAACTAGTTCACCCGTTCCGGCATGCATTGGATGAGACTTTACAATAACGGGGCAACCTGCAGCAAAAGCTGAAATCGTATCCCCTCCCACTGTTGAGTATGCCAATGGGAAATTACTCGCTCCAAAAACGAGGACAGGTCCAATACCCACCATTTTTTTTCGAAGATCAGGTTTAGGTGGAATCCGATTTAAATCTCCCGTATCAATAGACGCTTCAAGAAAAGTTCCTTTTTCGATATAATCAGTAAAAAGTTCAATTTGATTTATCGTTCTTTGAAACTCAATGGCTGCCCGATCTTTGGACAAACCTGATTCAAGACAATAACATTCGAGGATATGAACCTTAGCCACATTCATTTCAAGGATTATTTTCCTCAAGAATATTGCTCTGTTACGAAAAGGTTGTTGACTTAAAATCAGAAATGCCTCCTGAGCAAGAATGCACGCTTCATCAATTTCCTCATCAGTCGCTTCGATGAAGTGAGATGGAAGAAAATCGTTTTGAACGGGATTGAAAGTTTGAAATACAGAAGAACCTTTTGCCGAACGGGTATATCCGACAAAACTCTCACCTGTTAACATAAAAAATTACGCGGGGATAACAGAATAAGCGTAGCTCTCCATGATTTGATTGGAAAGCAATTTTTTACAAGCTTCTTCAACTTTTTGCTCAGCTTGCTCCTTCGTAGCAGCTTCAACGAACAATCTCACATGTCGACCAATTCTTACACCATCAATCTCAGGAAGCCCAATATTTTTCATACTATTGGTAACAGCTTTCCCTTGAGGATCAAGCAGGGCGTCTAGCGGCATTACGTCGATTTCAGCTTTGAATTTCATGTTCTTTCTTTTTTGAGTTATTAAGAATGATCGAAAAGATCAGGTACAAAATTACAATTAATGGAATGGACCAAACAAGAAGAAATGCGATTAATAATAAACAAACAATCAAAAAAGTATATCTCACCTCGTTTCCAGACCAAGCAAATGTCTTAAATTTCAAGGAGAACAAAGGAATTTCAGATACCAACATTAAACTCATTAAAACAACCACACCTGCCAGAAAATAGGAATCGGTTACCATAGGAATTATGCCCCATCCCGCATAGAGATGACCAAAATTGGTTAACAAGAGCAATGGAAAAAAGCAGAAGAAAATTGTATTTAGCGGTGTAGGCAAGCCAATGAATGATTCTGTTTGGCGCACATCGATATTGAACTTAGCAAGACGAAACAATGAGAAAAATGGAATCAAAAATGCAAAAAACGGAAGGTATTTAATCGACGCATCCATACTGTTTGGTACACCATTAAACACGGCATTCATCCAATTATTCATTTGAAAATGTGCATATTGCTGAAAATTCATGTCGTAGTAAGGGCCATCCAAATAAATCGAAACTACCATTACATTTAACATGATAATTCCAGGAGCCAATCCAAATGTAATCATATCAGCCAAGGAGTCTAATTGTTTTCCAAGCTCGCCAGACACCCCCAATTTTCTTGCAAGAAAACCATCAAAAAAATCCAAAATTGCGCCGATAAAAATTGCAAATGGCGCCAGGTCCAACCTCCCACTGAATGTTAAAATGATTGCAGCTACGCCCGAAAGCATATTGAATGACGTAATCAAATTAGGGATATTAAACATCTCATTTAAAATTAACCAAGTACTTTGTCAATTTGCCTCATTTGGACTATTTTTACAAAGTGAAGAGTTCTTAATTTACAAAGAACACAATTTTTTAGCGAAAATGCAGTTTAAAAAACTTATTTTTCATTGTTCAACTCTTATGAATAAGCTCCGCATAATTGCTAGTGTTTGTCTTTTGACTTTGCAAAACGTTCTTGCACAAGATGGAACGGTTGCACCAAAATATTCAAATGAATTCCTATCGATTGGTATCGGGGCCGATGCTTTGGCTCAAGGAAATGCATTTGCGGCACAAACGAATGGTGTCAATTCAATTTATTGGAATCCCGCTGGTTTAACTGGTGTGAACAAATGGTTGGAGGTTGGTTTAATGCACTCTGAATATTTTGCTGGTATCGCGAAATATGACTTTGCAGGATTGGCGCACGCTATAGACGACAAAAGCACTGTTGGGTTTTCTTTCATCCGTTTCGCAGTTGATGACATTCCGAATACTACGCAATTGATTGATAATTCTGGAAACATCAATTATGACAACATTACCACCTTCACTGCCGCAGATTATGCCTTTTTATTTTCATATGCACGCAAACTAAAAAGAGAGGGATTGAGTGCTGGTGGAAATTTCAAATTGATTCACAGAAAAGTAGGAGATTTCGCAAAATCATGGGGTTTTGGACTCGACGCTGGACTGCAATACCGAAAAAATGAGCATTGGAGATACGGTGTGGTAGCAAGAGATGTAACCTCTACATTTAATGCATGGATATTCAACCTAACACCTGAAATGAAAGAAGTTTTTGCCGCAACAGGAAATACACTTCCACAAAATGGTTTAGAGTTGACATTGCCTCGTTTCATTTTCGCTGCAAATGGCAAATACAACTTGGGGAAAAAAGGCATCTATGGTTCGGGGGAGATCGACCTAGACCTGACCACAGACGGAAAAAGAAATGTTTTAATGCGAACCAATGTTTTTTCCATTGATCCCCATGTTGGTTTTGAATTTGGCTATAAAACATATGTCGCTGTCAGACTTGGATTGTCAAACATGCAATACGTCAAAGATTTTAATGACAAAACTTCCTTGAATATTCAACCTAATATTGGTTTGGGACTTCAATACAAGAATTTTCAACTGGA
>CAISOQ010000033.1 GCA_903887095.1 uncultured Flavobacteriia bacterium | reverse complement strand
GATTTATCAAAGTATTTTTGAATTGTCAGTTCAATTCCATAATTAACGCCTGTTCCAGTGTTTTGAAGTGAATCGGCAAAGATCCTCGAGAATCCACTTCCCATATTAATCATAGAAAAAGAAGATGGATTAACAGTAACAGGCACATTGTATATATATTGATAGTAGGCCTCAGTTCGTACATTAAATCCTTTGTTGAATGCTTTTTCATACCCGATACCAGAATGCAGACTTCGCATGAAATCCATACCACCATTGAAGCGAACAGCATTTCCATTTGCATCATACCTGTGATAATAATAAGTATAAAGTGGTTGTGCTTGACTATGCATTCCTGCTCCAGCAAAGACAGATTGATTGTTTTTAAGTCGGTATTTCCAACCTAAACGCGGTTCTGCCGGACTAACACTAATTGATAAGGCGTGAAAAATATGACTGTGAATACCTGCTGTAAAATCCATGTTTTCATTCATACGCCATTTCCATTGTATGAATGGTTGTAGCATTCCTGCCGTTCCTTTATAATCCCATCTTTTAACAAAGCTATTAGGAGAATTAATATCACTTAGGACGCTGTCTAGCATGTTAACACCAAAAACATCGGCATAAATACCAGCCTTAATTAAATGCTGCTTGTTAATTTTATGATTGACTGCGAAATAATTCGACAACTTAGAAAAACCGAACGAATAGGCCATTAAAGGATATTTATTGGTTACGCTTATGCTTGTGTCGCCATTCGAAGTGTTCAATTGCCTTACAAGATAATCATGGTTGGCATGTTGCTCCTCATATGAATAGGCTAAGGTCCAAGCAATGTAAGTTTTCTCATTAAGTGACTTTTTATAATTAAGTCCCGTAACGCCCATGGATGTTCCAAAATATTGATCTCGATCACCTTCACCATAAAGTTCTTTTGAATACTCTTTTTGTTCTGAAATTTTGATTGCAATTTGACTCTTTCCGCCGATTCCGAAAAAGGATAAATTACCCCCTTTTTTCAATCTCCAATTTAGTTTGAATGCCGCATCTCCATAAACTGGGACGGCATCTGTTCCGATTTTAATTCCTAAACCTTGAAACATGGACAGAGTTGAATAACGACCCATAACTAAATAACTGGCAGTACCTTTTTTATTCATAGGTCCTTCAGCCAATAATTCAGTTCCGAACAACCCTAATTGGCCCGTGAACTCATGTTTTCGGTCATTGCCATTGCGCAATTTCAAATCAAAAACACCGGATGTACTATTGCCGTATTCAGCAGGAAATGCACTCATGAAAAAATCTGAATTCCCCAATAATTTATTGTTGAGAACAGAAACAGGACCGCCTGTACTTCCCGATATAGCAAAATGAGAAGGGTTTGGAATATCTATGCCTTCAACCTTCCATACAACACCCAAAGGGGAGTTCCCTCGAATAATAATATCATTTCTTGAATCATCAGCTCCTTGAACACCAGCAAAATTTGAAGCCATTCTTGCCGGATCCATTCTGGAACCAGGATATCTGTTTGTTTCTTCAACACTGAATTGTTGTGCAGAAATCAAGGCCATTTCATTGATAACTTGTCCTTTCTTACGAGCTGTTATGGTAACTTCTTTTTGTTCAATTATTCGCTCGGTGAGGGGCACATTTACAATTGCTTCTTTACCTGAATTAACCTCAACTGTTACACTTTTTAAATCATAAGTAGGGATTTTAACTTCCAATTGATGCTTGCCAACAGGAACCTTTTCTATGATAAATCGACCTTCTTCATCAGTTATAGCCCGGTACCTTTTAACACTATCACCCGTTAATACTTCCACTTTTGCACCAAGCAAAGGGTAGTTCGTTTCACTGTCGAACACTTTTCCGCGAACAGTTTGAGTAATTTGTGCGTTGAACGCAAGGGGTAGGAATGAAAGTGCTAAAATGAAAACAATATTTTTCAT